>JBAVUB010000331.1:0-2333 GCA_049696575.1 Acidobacteriaceae bacterium
ACATTCAATCGCTCGAAGAGGAGGGGACGCCGGAAGCGTTTTCGCGGATTGAGAACCTGAAGGAGTTGGCGAATGCAGCGCAGGATGCGCAGGAGCGCGGGGAGACGCTGGCGGAGTTTCTGGATCACGCGGCGCTGGTGAGCGATGCGGACCAGTACGATCCGGAAGCGCGGGTGACGCTGATGACGCTGCACTCGGCGAAAGGGCTGGAGTTTCCGCTGGTGGTGCTGGCCGGGTTGGAGGAGGGATTGTTCCCGCACTCGCGGACGCTGAACGATCCGCCGCAGATGGAAGAGGAACGGCGGCTGTGCTACGTGGGGTTGACGCGGGCAATGGATTCGCTGGTGCTGACGCGGGCGCGCTATCGGCGGCGGTACGGCAACGACATGCCGGAGGCATCGATTCCTTCGCGGTTTCTGGAGGAGATTCCGCAGCACCTGATGGAGGACCTGAGCGGCGGGCGGACGCGGGCGACGAACTGGGGCGGGTATGCGGCGAGCTATGCGGAGCAGTCTTCGTCGCGCCTGGGCCGCAGCGGTGGTGACGATTTTGGCGGGCGGCACTACAGTTACGAAGACGAGGACCAGAGCGCTCCGCACCGTTCGGGGCAGGCTGGGCGGGCGGGCCCGGGACGACGCGGGGTGAATCCGTCGGCGGGAACGGCGGATAACATTGCGCCGTTTTTCTCGGGCCGCGGGGGTGCACCGGGGAAAGGGGCTCGGCCGAAGCTGAATGTTCCGGAGCCGACGGGAGCGAAGGGATTCAGGAGCGGGCAGCGGGTGCGGCATCCGAAATATGGCGAGGGCGTGGTGTTTCGGCGCGAGGGCGACGGGGAAGACGCGAAGATTACGGTACAATTTTCAGGATTCGGAGTGAAAAAGCTGGTGGAGAAATTCGCGCAGCTGGAGCGGCTGTGAAGGCCGTAGTTCGCGCTCGGAAAAGGATTCTCATGGCAAATACAAAAGCGATTGAAGACACGCAGGAACGGAAGAAGCTGAAACGCGCGGCCCGGAAGAAGGCCGCCCCCAAAGCAAAGCGCACCGTACCGCGCGGGTCGCAGAAGAAGAAGGTGAGGAAGCTGGCGCGCGGGCAGAGCAAGCGCTAGGGAAAGAAGTCTCGGGGCCGGCGAATTCCCTTTCGCCGACCCTGGGAAACCGCTACACTTTTCAAAATCCACTCCTCCCCGCAGGAGCAGCCGTTGCCGGATCAGCCCGTGCTTCCATCTCGGCCCGAAGGGACCCAAGCCCGGTCGCAGATCTTCGCGCGCAAATCCATCGACAAACTAATCAGCGATTCGGAGCAGCCGGAACATGCGCTGAAAAAGACGCTGGGGCCGGTTTCGCTGACGGCACTGGGCATCGGCGCGGTGATTGGCTCCGGGATTTTCACGGTCATCGGGACAGCGATCGCGGGACAGCAGTTCCCTACCGCTTCGATCAAAAACACGCCGCTGATCGATTATTTTGTTCGGCACACGGCGATGCTGGGACGGCCGGGATCGGGGCCGGCGCTGGCGCTGTCGCTGGTGCTGGTGGCGATTGTTTGCGCCTTCACCGGGCTCTGCTATGCGGAGCTGGCGTCGATGATTCCGATTGCCGGGTCGGCATACACCTATACCTACGCGACGATGGGCGAGCTGATCGCGTGGATCATCGGATGGGACCTGATCCTCGAGTACGCCTTTTCGAACATGTCGGTGAGCGTGGGCTTTGCGGCGCACGTGGTGGATTTGCTGGACTGGTTCGGGATCCATCCGGGGCTCAAATGGATTTCCCCCGCGTATCTGCCTGAGGGTTTGCAGGACCTGGCGGGGCATGATTTGTATCCGCCGGGGTGGCATTTCGGGTTCAACATACCGGCGTTTCTGATCGTGATGCTGCTGACCGTGGTGCTGGTGCGCGGGATTCGCGAGTCGGTGGAGACGAACAACATCATGGTGCTGGTGAAGATCGCGGCGATTTTGATTTTTGTCTTCGCCGGGGCGAGCTTCATTCAGCCGAAGTACTATCACCCGTTTTCTCCAAATGGATGGTCGGGAGTGCTGACCGGCGGGTCGATTATTTTCTTCACCTACATCGGGTTCGATTCGGTCTCGACTGCGGCGGAGGAGTGTAAGGATGCGCAGCGGACTGTGCCGATTGGGATTCTGGCGACGCTGGCGATCTGCACAGTGTTGTACATCGGCGTGGCGGTGGTGCTGACGGGAATGGTGCCGTGGAAGTCGATGATGGGCGACGCGGCACCGGTGGTGAATGCGCTGAAAAGGCTGTCGGTGCTGCCGGGCGGGCATCGACTGCACTGGGTTCGGCTGTTTGTGGTGCTGGGCGCGCTGA
>JBAVUB010000332.1:0-18108 GCA_049696575.1 Acidobacteriaceae bacterium
GGCCTGGCTGCACAACAAGCCGTATCGCGATCGCTGCCAGTTCGTACCGCTCCGCCAAATCTCGCCCGACCTCCAGCATGCGGTCATCGCCGCCGAGGACGCGCGCTTCTACCAGCACCATGGATTCGACTGGCACCAGATCCAGATCGACGCCCAGGACGATATGGAAGGCGGCCGCGTGCGCGGAGCTTCCACCCTGACCCAGCAACTCGTCAAAAACCTCTTCTTCGGAACCGGCCGCTCCCTCCTGCGCAAGGGCGCGGAAGCCTCCCTGGTGCCGGTGGCCGAATTCGTCCTCGGCAAGCAGCGCATTCTCGAGCTCTACCTCAACCTCGTCGAATGGGGCCCTGGCATTTATGGCGCCGAATCCGCGTCACGTGCCTGGTACGGAACCTCCGCCCGCAACATCGACCGCGAGCAGGGCGCACGGCTCGCCGCCATCCTTCCCGCTCCCCTCCGGCGACGGCCCCAGCGCATGAACCACTACAGCGCGCTCATCCTCGATCGCATGGACCAGATGGGTTGGTAATCGCGCGTGTTTTCCGAGTGCGCGGCGCCTGCATTTCCGGTCTATCCTGAACCTGCATGCCCAGCCCACGCCAACGCGACAAGCCCGCGCGAAAGACCCCGCCCCACCCCTTTATTCTCGAAGCGCTGGCGCCTCTCGAACCGGAAGTCCGCCGCCTGTTTTCCGGATTCGGCGTCTACCTCGGCGACCGCATCGTCTGCATGCTGCGCGATTCCGCAAAGTCCCCCAGGGACAACGGCCTCTGGCTGGTGCTGTCGGAATCCGTCAGCCCCGCCGATCAGGCCCTCCGCCGCGAGTTCCCCTCGCTGCGTCCCATCGCATTGCTGCGCAGCAAAATCTCCCACTGGCTGGTCATCCCCAGTGACAGCCCCACCTTCGAAGAGGAAGCCCTGCACGCCTGCGATCGGCTCCTGCAGCACGATGCGCGCTTCGGCCGCGTTCCGAAATCCCGGCGCTAAGTGGCTTCTTTCTCAAATCCGCGACTTTTCCACAAATCTGTCAATCCCCCGTGCAAAAATCCAAAGTAATAATCCAACATTCCATGCGACTTCCACCACAATACCCTCAAAGAGTTTTGGCGGCTTTTATAACTGGACTTGGTATTCTGATAATAGGGGACAAGAAAGAACAATAGCCTCATCCATCCGGGTGAGGCTTTCCTGTTTCTACCTCCGCGACCCGAATCACAGTTCACAGATTACGGATCACGGTTCCCTCTCTTCAGAAAGGAGAAGCCACTATGGTCAAAGCGGCCATGTTTGTTACTGACGCAGCCGCATTTGTCACAAACACGGCCGAGACATAACTAACCTCGATCTAATCATCGAGCCCTTCACGAGTGTGAATGATGCAATTCGCAAGCGTGAAGGAACTGACCCATTTTCAACTACTTAATCGCGGAGGTGAATGCAAACACGCCTGTTTTCACACACTTAACAAAATCGTGGGGGTAGGGGGCTGCTTTTTTACTGGCTACAGGCTACTGGCTACTGGCTGCTTGTGATTGCCCTATTGCCTGCCTTTGTAATCCACGAACAGCTCTGGAAACTGCTCCTTTAGCGCCTCGATCTTCGGCCGATCGCACACCAGAATGTAAGGATTGTCCGGATTGTGCAGCGCGTAGTCCTGGTGATAATCCTCAGCGCGATAAAACGCGACGAGCGGCGTCACCTGAGTCACGATCGGCTTGGGAAAAACCTTCGCCGCATCGAGCTGTGCAATGTAGGCTTTCGCAATTCGCTTCTGGTCGTCGTTCGCGTAGAAAATCACCGACCGATACGAAGTCCCAACGTCAGGACCCTGACGATTCAGTTGAGTCGGATCGTGCGCCACCGAGAAAAAGATCCGCAGCAGCTGTCCGTACGTGATCTTCGACGGATCGTAGACCACTTCAACCGATTCAGCATGACCAGTCGTTTCGGTCGTCACCTGATCGTAAGTCGCCGTTTCCGCCGAACCGCCGGAATAACCGACCGTAGTCGACAGCACGCCTTTCACGCGCTCGAACACCGTCTGTGTTCCCCAGAAACAGCCGCCGGCAAAAACCGCCTTCTCTTTTCCGGATTTCGCCGCCAGCGCAACGTCGGCATTCGCTGCAGGAATCGGCGCGCGACCGGCAGCCGACGCCGAACAGGCAGCAAGCGAGAGCAGGCACGCGACGGCCAATGAAGAACGCAGTAATCGAGCCACGGACAAACGAGCGAGGAGCATGCGAACCTCCAAAGAAGCCATTCTATGAGACGCGCAGAGGATCGGTTCGTCGCATATTCATTCTCAATTGAAGCCGCCGTAACCCGCGCCACAAGGCCGTGCGTGGATGATGCGAAGGAAGCTCGCGAACAGCAGCATCAGTTCAGCGAGCCGGAGGATTCCAGAAATGTCAGAGCAGGCAATGCACGAACATCGCCAGGCAGCCCATCATCACGGCATGGCCGCGCATCACCACTCGGAAGCCGCGAAGCATCACGAAGCCGGCGACCACCAGCAGGCCGCGCATCACGCGCACCTCGCGCACGCGCATCATCTTCACGCCACCGAACACGCCGAGCACGCGGCGCGTCATCACCTGGACGCACACGGCCAGTAGAGCGCTTTAGGAACGGCGAATCCGTGCGTTACATCGGACGCCAGGTCGCGTCGACCGTGACAGGAATCTCGTTGCGGATGGGAACCGTCAGGAATGACGGCCGATCGATCTTGAAGTCGGAGCAGGTTGCGGGAACTGTGCCCGTAATCTCCACGTCGGTGCCGCGCATCGTGCGCTGCAGCGGCACATGATTGTAGTGGACGGTCTGACCGGCGAACTGAATCTCGAGATCGGCGTCAATAGTCGGCGCGTTGAGTGCCGACTGCGCCAGATGCGTGCGCACAATCACCATCGGAAACTGCGCGCCGCGCACCGTCTGCATCATGTGCAAATCGCGATTGCTGTCGCCGGAATCGAAAGTCTTCAGCGGAACCGCGATCAGAAAGTCGCAGCCTGCAGCGCTGCAGTTGCCCTTGCCTTTGGCGTCGTGACTGGTTCCATCGACTTCATGCACGGGATGTGTGATGTGCCAGATGAGCGTGGATTGCACGAGAACCCATTGACTCGGAGCACTGTTTTGAGCCGGAACGGACAGCGGCAACGCAATCACCAGCAGGGCGACAGCAAGCTTCATCGCTTCTCCCAGAATTTCAGATGCAGCGGCCACGAGACGGCGATGATCGAGGCGCCGTACGCGCCAACCGTGGTCCACGCAACGTACGAATGCGCCGAAGCGATGCCGTGCACCTTTTCGCCGTTGTTTTCCTGGCTCAGCGCCATGCCACCCAGAATCGGCGTCAGGATCATGCCAGGCGCGTGAATCCAGACCAGGTCGCGATGCAGCTTGATCGCGCCTTTGGGCTTCACGCCAGGAATTCTGGGAGCGGCGATCGCGTAGTATGCCGTGAAGCCATACAGCGCTGCGGTGCTCGCGCCAAGCGCGGCATGCAGGTCGATAGCGCCAGAGCTGGGCGCGATCGGTGGACCAGTCGGATCGGCGCGGTTGCGTTTCGATTTTGCGCCACCGGCAACGATCACCGTGGCGCACAGCGGAGCAACGGTGACCAGACCGAGCATCTGATGCACCTTGAGGTCATGCGTGCGCTTGTTTAGCTTCCGCTGCAGATCGGCGTTCGCCAGGGTCTGTTGCGGCGTAAAGCCGAGATCGCCAAGCGTCGGCGCGTTGCCAGACTGTGGCTGGTTTGGTTTTTGATTCGGATTTTGGGTTTGCGTCTGGCTTTGGCTCTGACTCTGCGGCGTTGTGTTCTGGCCGCCTTTCGGAGCAGGAGCATCCGGAAGTTCCGTCACGCTGGACGCAACGAGGGATGAACTGGGGGGTGAGCCAGTAGAAGAAATGACGGGAGGATTACCGGAAGCTTGCGCAAATGTCATCAGGGGAACCAGGATCACACAGGAAAACGCGATAGCGGTTCTTCCTGGAGCGGTTCCTCTCAAACGTCGGTCAGCCTTCCTGCGTTAGCACTGCAATGTGTCCGATGGTACGCCAGTTGACGCGGTTGCTCAATCCTCGCCGCTGCCGAGGCGAAGGCGCAGAAAGATCACGACACCCATCGGATCGATTCCGTAGATCGTCTGCAGGATCGAGCCAGGCGCGTACGCGGTCACCTGCGCTCCAAGCGCGGTGGCCAGATGCGGCACGCGTCCGACGTCGCGATCGTAGCCGAACGTGTACGCCTGAACGCGGCCAGCTGGTTCTTCGTGAAAATCGGCCGGCAACGTCTGCTCGCCGAGAAGCAGTTCACTGGTGCGGTCGACGTCTTCGATTCTTGTGAACGCGTAGTTGCGCGCGCCAAAGCGCAGCGTGGATTCGAACAGGTAGCTGTTCTCGATGTGATTGTCGGGCAGATCGCGCGTTCTTCCCCACGCAAGCGTCGTAGCCCAGTTGCCCCATTCTTTCCGGCCTGATGGACGGTTGTACATTACCGACGCAGTCATGCGTTCCTGATTCTCCATCGGGAAAAGCGCTTCGGGACTGTGCAGGCGTCCATACGAATATTGGCCGCTCCAGTTCTTGCCGGGCTGGAACGTCAGGCGCGCGGACCAGGAATCGATCGCGCCCTGTTGCACCTGCCAGCGATGCTCGTTCGGCTCGCGTCCATGGAAACCGCTGGCTTCAAGGCGCAGCCAGCCTTGCGTCAGGCCAACGGTCACAACGTCATCGGAGATGTGCGTGGAGTCTTCCTGATGATGGCCCAGCGTGCCGACGGGACTTTCGATGGCGGATTCGCGATGCGGATAAGCAGTCGGGCCAATCGCCGGATCGCCAACCGGCGCAGCGTAGAGGCTGAGCAGGGTCTGGTCGCCGAGATGGAGGTCGTACAGCGCGGCAAGTTCCATCACGAAGTCGTGCGGATGCTGGCCATCGGCAATGGGCTTGCCGTACGCCGTTTCGCCTTGCTGAAAGAGGAGAGGATACTGACGGTCAGTAATCGTGGCGGGCTCAAGACTGAGCATGGTGCGCAACGTGAGCTGGCCGTGTCCGACGCCGCGTTGCGCCATGGGCATGACCCAGTTGGTGGAGAAAACCTTGTCGGTGCCGCGAGGACTGGTTTGCTGTGTGTCCGCCACAAAGCCGTTGCCGTGGAGCATCAGCATCCAGGCACCGCGCATGGTCATGACCATCGGCACAGGCGTGGAATCAGGTTCAGCGCTGGTGCCGGATGTGGTATGCGCCTCAATCGCCTGGGTGAAGTTCTCAGGCGGACCATTCATATTCATCTGCTCCATTTGGGCGAACGAAGGGACAGCAGCAATTGGCGCGGCGAGAAACAGGACGAGCAGCGTTTCGAAAAAGCGGGGCATGGACGATCCTCGAGGTGGTGGGAAAAAACACGCCGGATCCTGTCCGACGCAAGACCGAGGAAGGTCAGGGATCAAATGCGCAAGGGAAGCGCAGGTAGAGCGATGGTGTGGGTGTCGGATCGCCAATGCGGTGGAAGTCCGACAGTGGCAAAGAGAGCCGGTGCGGCAACCGCAGCGTGGGTCGAAGAAGGAGTAGGCACGACCGTCACGTCCAGGTGGAAGGCAGGAAGCATCGAGCGAGTGCAGCCGAGCGTGGGACTTTGATCGATGCCGGAACCGCAGCTGCCGGAGTGGCTGGCGCAGCAGCTGTGAGCACATGTCCTGGGCGAACAGAGCGGGACGCAGCTCAGCATGAGGGCCAGCAGCAGGACGAGCCCACGAGCAGCCATGCCGTTAGAAAGGGAGGACCAGCGCACACTTCGATCCTAGCATTCGGCGGTAGTCTTTTGAGGTGCGGCTTTTTATCGGAATCGCGCTGGCGCCGGAAACGTCGGACGCGCTCAGAAACGTACGGGCAAGGTTTGAGCCGGGATCGGCCGATCTGCGCTGGTCGCAGCCGGAAAGCTGGCACGTCACCCTGCAATTTCTGGGAACGGCGACCGAAGAACAGTTCGCGTGCATCCGGGAAAAGCTGGCCGCGGTGAAAGCCGCGAAAGTTCCCGTGCGAATTAAAGGACTGGGATTCTTCCAGCGCGCGGGAGTTTTCTGGACTGGCGTGGAGATCACACGCGAGCTGCTGGCTCTCCAGCAGGTGGTAACTGCGGCGACGCGGCAATGCGGATTTGTGCCGGAAGAGCGGGCCTACAACCCGCACATCACGCTGGCGCGAGCCAAAGGGCGCAACAGCGGCAGGGCTTTAGTTCCTCTCAAAAGGGCGGTGGAGCGAAGCAGGGTCGCGCTCGAAACGCAGTTTGTCGCCCATGAGTTTCTCCTGTACGAATCGTTTCCTGGACCAGAAGGATCGCGGTACGAGGTCAAGGCGCGATTTGGTCTGGAGTGATCAGGCTGGTTCGGGGATGACGCGCAGTTTGCCGAGGCCAAGAACGTAACCGGCGATGCCGATGGCGAGAACAACGGCGGCCAGGGAAAAAGATCCTCCGAAATTGTGCGCCCTCGCAAAATAGCCGGTGATTACAGGTGCGGAGATAGCGGCAATCTGTGTAACGAAGTTCATGATGCCGCCAACGCGGCCGACGCTCGCGCGCGGCGCGATGAACGACGGAATCGACCAGCCAACCGGCGCCATCGCGCCGAGACCGGCCATGCAAATGCTCATCCACGCGACGGCCACTGCAGGCGTATGGGCGAATCGCGCGCCGTAGATTCCCATGCCGAAAGCGAGTCCGCCAACCAGAACGGCCTGACGCACCAGCCATGGTCGCGCGCCGCGACGAACGAGAGCATCGACCATCCAGCCACCGATCAGCAGATCGGTGACCGTGGCCACAAGCCACGGAATGCTGGTGTCGAGCGCGGAGTGCAGCAGATCGACGTGGAGACTCATCGATAGATAGCTGGGCAGCCAGATGAGCACCAGATAGAAAACGTAGTTGTAGGAGGCGAAGCCGATGGTCGCGCCGATAACCTGCGGCTGACGCAACAGGTACAGAAGCGGTGCGCCGTGCGCGTGCCGTGCTGTCGCGGATTCCGGCTGAGCATTGCCTTCAGTCATCAGGCAGCGTTCGGCTGGGCTGAGCCGCGGATCTTCGCTGGGATTGCGATAGACGCCCCAAAAAAGAAGGAAGTAGAGGAAGCTGACGAAGCCGGTAAAAATGAAGCTCCAGCGCCAGCCGAACCGGATCACAAGAAGTCCGAGAATGGGCACGCCAATGGCGGAAGCGAATTTGGCAGCCGCATCGTTGATGGAGGTGGCAAAGCTGCGCTCGCGCTCGGGAAACCAGTAGCCGACGGCTTTGGCATTGGCGGGAAACGTGGGCGCTTCGCCAATGCCGAGCAACAGCCGTGCAGCAAAGAAGCTGTAGATGCCGGTCGCGAGACCGGAGGCAAAGGAAGCCATGCTCCAGAGAAAGGTCGCGACGCGGCCGATGCGCCGCACGCCAAAGCGATCGAGCATGACGCCGATGGGAATCTGAAGCAGCGCATAGGTCCAGTTGTAGGCGCTGGCCAGATAGCCGAACGTGACAGCGGTGATGCCCCAATTGGTGCGCAGCGCGTCGTAGGCCACCGAGATGTTGACGCGGTCGAAGAAGTTGACGAGAACGCCGATGCCGAGAAGAACCGCAATGCGCCAGCGGCGATGCGGAGCGTGCGCCGAGAAGTCAGGAGCGGATTCAGGCACTCAGAGATTGTAGACGGCGCTCGAATTTGCGCCGGAGGCTGAACTCTATTCGACCGCCTGAACCATGCCGCGACCGAGGAGCAGCTCAGCCTTGTCGATGAAAGCGCGGTCGGCGGCAACAGTGATGCCTTCCGGTTCCATGACCACGCAGTATTGGCCGCGCTGTTCCACATTGAGCATCAGGCGCGCAGGACCGGGTGCGGAAACAACAAGGTCGCGCAGTTCGACCAGCGTGGTTTCGCTCACCCGATCGAGCGGGATGCGGATGCGGACATTGTTTGGCAGGCGCACCTTTACGTCTTCGAGCGCCTGAATGGCGGAGACGCAAAGCTTGGGCGCGGCTTCCTCTTCGGCGCGCAGTTGGCCACGAACGAGAACGGGGACCTCAATGCGCAGCGACTGCGCGAGACGCTCGTAGTCTTTGGGGAAGCAGATGAGGTCGATCTTGCCGCTCGCGTCTTCGAGTGCGGCCTGCGCGTAAAGTTCGCCGGAGCGCTTCGATTTGGCGACTTTGAGGCCGAGGATGACGCCGGCGACGGCAATTTCGTTTTCCGGCGCCTGGCCTCGACGGCCGTTTGAAGGCGTGGGCTTCATTTCCAGCGCGGCCGCGGCGTCGACGACACCTGGCAGGTTGCGGAGCTTCTCTGCGTACTTGTCGAGCGGATGTCCGGAAACGAAAAAGCCAAGGACCTCTTTCTCCGCCGCGAGGCGCTGGCTCTCTTCAAGATCGGGGACATTGGGAAGATCGTCGTCCTTCGCGCCATTGGCGGGCACATCGAAGATGCCAAAGAGCCCAGATTGACCGGCAGCCACATCGCGCTGCGCTTTCTGCGCCCGCTCCATGGTTTTGTCGACGGCGGCGAGCAGTTGCGCGCGGCGGCCAAAGGAATCGAGCGCGCCCGCCTTGATGAGGGATTCGATCACGCGCTTGTTCAGCAGCCGAAGATCGATCTTCTCGCAGAATTCCTGAAACGATGCGAAGCTTTTCCCTTCCGCGGCAAGTTCCTGGCGGATCGTCAGGATGGAGTCGATGGCGTTGCGCCCGACGTTTTTGATCGCCGTGAGGCCAAAACGGATGGCGTCTCCGTGTGGCGTGAAGTCGGCGTCGCTATGGCGGACGTCAGGAGGCTCGACCGCGATTTCCATCTCGCGGCACTCTTTGATGTACTTCACGACGTTCTCGGGCTTCGAGATTTCCGAGGTCAGCAGCGCCGACATGAATTCGACCGGATAGTGCGTCTTGAGATACGCGGTCTGATACGCCAGGAGCGCGTAGGCCGCGGAGTGCGATTTGTTGAACCCATACCCCGAGAATTTCGCCATCTGATCGAAAATCTCGGCCACGGCGGCCTTCGGGTGGCCCAATGTGGCAGCGCCGCCCATAAACCGTTCCCGCTGCGCCGCCATGGCCTCAGGACTTTTCTTGCCCATCGCTCGCCGCAGCAAGTCGGCTTCGCCCAGACTGTAGCTCGCCAGCACGTTGGCGATCCGCATCACCTGTTCCTGATACACGATCACGCCGAGCGAATCCTTCAGGATCCCTTCAAGTTCCGGCAGCAGAAACTCCACCTTGCGCCTTCCCCACTTGCGCTCGATGAAGTCGTCGATCATGTCCATCGTACCAGGCCGATAGAGCGCATTCAGCGCCGTCAGTTCCTCCACCGTGTCCGGCTTGTACCGGCGCAAAACGTCGCGCATGCCGCCCGACTCAAACTGAAACACCCCGGAAGTCAGCGCCGTGTGAAATACCCTTCGGAACGTTTCGGGATCGTCCAGCGGGACCATCTCGATGTCCAGCTTTTCGCCGCGCGCCTGCTCGATCAGCTTCACGCAGTCCGTAATCACCGTCAGCGTCGCCAGACCCAGGAAATCCATCTTCAGCAGGCCCATTTTTTCGACCGCCTTCATATCGTAGGCAGTTACGATTTCCTCGTTCTTCGTCCTGTTGAGCGGAACCAGCTCCGTTAGCGGACGCGGCGCGATCACCACTGCCGACGCATGCACGCCAGCGCCCCGTATCAGCCCTTCGAGCTTCTTTGCGGTATCGATCAGTTCTCGAATCTGCGGATTGCCCTGGTAAGCCTCCTGCAGGGGCGGCGAATCCTTCAGCGCCTGATCGAGGGTGACGCCGATGGTTGCCGGGACGAGTTTGGCGATGCGGTCTACGTCGCCATACGGCATATCGAGCGCGCGGCCTACGTCCTTGATGGCGGCCTTCGCGGCCATGGTGTTGAAAGTGATGATCTGCGCCACCTGCTCGCGGCCGTACTTGCGCGTCACGTAATCGATCACTTCGCCGCGCCGGTTCTGGCAAAAATCCACGTCGATATCCGGCATCGTCACGCGTTCCGGGTTCAGGAACCGCTCAAACAGAAGCACGTTCTGCATGGGATCGATGTTGGTGATTTCCATCGCGTACGCAACCAGCGATCCCGTTGCCGATCCACGTCCTGGTCCGACCGGAATTCCCTGCTCCCGCGCATACCGGATGAAGTCCCACACAATCAGGAAATATCCCGAGTACTTCATCTGCCGGATGATGCCAATCTCGAAGTTGAGCCGCGACTCATATTCATGCACCGGCGTGCGCAGCACTCCGCGCAGCTCCAGCTGGCGCACCGCCGTTGCAAGCCGCTTCTTCAGCCCCTCACGGCAAACCTGCTCAAAGTAGCTATCGATCGTGTGGCCGGCCGGCACCGCGAATTCCGGGAACGGATTGTCCACCGTGTGGAGCTTCAGGTGGCAGCGCTCGGCGAACTGCATGGTGCGGCTAACCACTTCCGGCGCGTGGGCGAAGAGCCGCTCCATCTCCGCGGCGCTCTTGACGAAAAACTGGTCGGAGTCGAACTTGAAGCGCTTCGGGTCATTGATGGACGCAAGCGTCTGCACGCAGAGCAGTACCTCGTGCGCGTGCGCGTCGTCTTCGCACAAATAGTGGCTGTCGTTGGTGGCAACCAGAGGGATGTCGAGGTCTTTTTCTAGCCGGAAGAGATCGGCGTGGATCTTCTTTTCGAGTTCGAGTCCCTGATCCTGAATCTCAAGGAAGAAATTCCCGCGACCGAAGATGTCCTGATACTGGCTGGCGGTGGCGCGAGCAGCTTCATACTTGCCCGCCATCAGGTTTTCGCAGAGCTCGCCCGCCAGACAACCGGAAAACCCAATCAGCCCTTTCGCGTGCTCCGCCAGATATTTCTTGCTGACGCGCGGCTTCTTGTAGAAACCGTAGAGCGACGCCTCAGAAGTGATGCGAACGAGGTTGCGGTAGCCCTCTTCATTTTCGGCCAGGACCAGCAGATGGTTGTAGTCGTCACCCTGCGGATCGGCACGATGGTCTTCCTTCTGGCACACGTAGAGCTCGCAGCCGAGGATCGGATGAATACCGTGGCGTTTCGCGGCTTCGAAAAAATGGACCGCACCATAAATGTTGCCGTGGTCCGTAATGGCAACAGATTTCTGCCCGATGTCAGCGACACGCTTGACCAGCTTTTCGACATCGCAGGCGCCGTCGAGCAGGGAGTAATCGGTGTGGAGGTGCAGATGAGTGAATTCCGCCATGGGCTCTGCTTCTATTTTAGGTCGACAGCGCGCACGCCGTTCGGAGCCAGCAGATTCCGCATGAGGAAAAGGAGGGACGAAATTTCTGACAATTTCGCACGCCAGGCGTACGATGTCGGATCGCGGAGGGTTTTATGGACAGCGTTGTGACATTTCTGATGACGCAAAATCCCGAGGCGGCGATTGGCTTCTATCGGGACAAGCTGGGGTTGAGGTTCCTGCGCGACGACGGGTTCGCGCTGGTCTTCGACATGGACGGAGTGATGCTGCGGATTGGCAAGACGAAGGGGTTTACGCCCGCGCCGAACACGGTTCTGGGATGGGAAGCGCACGACATTGGCGCGGCGATGAAGAAGCTGGAGCAGAAGGGCGTGACCTTCGAGCGCTATCCGAATATGGGCCAGGATCCGCAGGGCATCTGCACGTTTCCGACCGGTGACAAGGTTGCGTGGTTCAAAGACCCCGACGGCAACGTGCTGTCCATCTCGCAACACACCGCCTCGTGATCGGTGGCGCAGTCAGCGCGGCATATCGCGATGCACGGTCTTGACGCCGTAGCCGTGCCGCGCCAGGCGGCGGGCGACCTCCTCGGCAATCATCACGGAGCGGTGCTGGCCGCCGGTGCAGCCGAACGCCAGAGTGAGGTAGCTCTTCCCTTCGTTGATGTAGTGCGGCAGCAAAAAGAGCAGCAACTCCGTGACCCGATCGAGAAACTCCCGGGTTTGCGAGAAGCTGATGATGTAATTCTCGACCTTTGGATCTTTTCCGGTCAGATTGCGGAATTCCGGAACGAAGTGGGGGTTGGGCAGGAATCGCACATCGAAAACCAGATCCGCGTCGAGGGGGACGCCCTTCTTGTACCCGAAACTGATCGAGGAGATGACAAGGCTCCTGCCATCGCTCTCGCGCATGAATTTGTTCTGGATGTAGGCGCGCAGTTCGTGGACGTTGAATTTGGTGGTGTCGATGACGATGTCCGCGACCTTGCGGATGGGCTCCAGAAGATGGCGCTCTTCCTGCAGCGCGCGCGTGACGCGAGCCTCGCGACCGAGGGGGTGGGGGCGGCGCGTCTCGGAGTATCGGGCCAGGAGTGCGGCTTTGGAAGCCTCGAGGAACAGTACGGTAGTCGGCAGAGTGCGGCGGATTTCGAGCAGCATGGCCGGAAATTGCTCGAGGCTCTGCCCTTCGCGCACGTCGACGACCAGCGCCGCACGGCGAATATCGCGCGAATGCGCGACCAGCTCGGCGAAGGGCGGCATCAGCGACACCGGCATGTTATCGACGGCGTAGAAGCCGAGGTCCTCAAAGGCTTTGAGCGCCGAGGCTTTGCCTGAACCGGAGAGGCCGGTGATGACGACGAGGTCGCGAGGATTGGCGGAGGATCGCGGACGAGCTTTTGCAGGGCGGGCGACACGCCGCCTCGTCGTCTTTCGGCCAGGAGGCATGGGCTCATCCTAGCACCCGCTTACCACACGGAAGATGACTCATTTGGGGAATAAGAGTTACGTCGGAGACATTGATCCGGCGCGCAAAGTGCTCTGCAGGGCGCTGCAGACGCGCTCTATCTGTTCGTCGGTGACGCGATTGAAGAAGGGCAGTGCAAGAGTTCGGGCGGCCACGGATTCAGTGATTGGGAGATGAGTGGATTCACGCCAGGCCGCATACGCGGACTGCAGATGAATCGGCGCGAAGTAACGACCGCTGGCGATGCCAAGCCCGGCCAGCCTGTTCATAACGCGATCGCGATCGGCTCGCGAAAATGACTCCGCGAGCCGAATCACAAAGACGAACCAGCTCAGCCGATGGCCTGCAATGCTCGCAGGGGGCAGTTGCAGATGTGGGTCATCACGCAGCAGACAGCAATAACGCCGGGCGATGGCTTCGCGGCGCGCGAGGATAGCGTCAATGCGCGCCAGCTGCGCCAGACCCAGCGCGCACTGCATTTCGGAAAGGCGGTAATTGAAGCCGAGTTCGGCGTGCTCGAACCACGAGTCCACCGATTCCGGGGTGTGGTCTGGAACCTGAGACGCCGATTCGTAACGACCGTGGTTACGCAGAGCCGCGATTCGCTGCGCGACCTCGACATCGCCGGTAACGACCATGCCGCCTTCGCCTGTGGTGATCTGTTTGTTGGGATAAAAGGCGAAAATCCCTGCATCACCGAAAGTTCCGACACGACGCCCGCCGATCTCTGCGCCCAGGGCTTCGCAGGCATCTTCGATGACGAGCAGGTTGTGGCGACGGGCGATGTCGAGAAGCGCTGCCATCGGGGCCGGACGTCCGAAGGTGTGAACGGCAATCAGAGCGCGGGTGCGAGGGGTGACGACCGCTTCTACGCTGGCGGGATCAAGGTTCAGAGTTTCAGCGTGGATGTCCGCAAAGACGGGCTGCGCGCCGACGTAACGGACTGAATTGGCGACCGCGATGAAGGTGAAGGACGGAACGATGACTTCGTCGCCGGGGCCAATGCCCAGGGCCAGCAAAGCAAGGTGCAGCCCTGCGGTTCCGGAGCTGACCGCGATTGCATGGGGCGCGCCGACGTATCCGGCCATCGCTGCCTCAAATTCCGCCATTTTTGGTCCGAGACTGAGGCGCGAACTACGCAGGACGGAGACCACGGCTTCGATTTCCGCGTCAGTGATGTCAGGCGCGGAGAGCGGGATCTCGATCCGCTTCATGAAACCGCCCTGCTCTCGACGGGCGGAGCGCGCTTGATCAGTAATCCCTGCCCGAGTGGGGCGCTTGTCAGCACTTCGACGATGCGCTCGGCTGCGTAACCGTCGCCATAGGGGTTGGTCATCCCATCCAGCCCATCACGGAACGATGTGCTGCGCGCTTCAGCGACGCGCTCGATGATGGAGGTGGCGTTCGGCTCCGCGTCGAGCACGTTGCGGGCGCGCTCCCGCCCCTTCTGCCGCACGCCAATGTTCACGGTGGGCACGGCAAAGGACGCAGTCTCCATGATGCCGCTCGAGGAGTTGCCGAGCATTACATCGACGCAACGCAGGAGACTCCAGTAGGTGACGGCGCCGAGATTGACGAAGAGCTTACCGGATGGATGGCGATCAAGAAATGCCCGAGTGCGTGCGAGGAGCGAGCGGCTGCCGGCGTCGGCGTTGGGATAGCAGAACAGGATCTGCATGGCTCCCTGTCCAGCGATTTCCTCCAGTGCAGCGAAAACAGCGTCGGCATCGCAGGTCGTATCACGCTCGAGCGTCACCGGGTGGTAAGCGACGAGCAGCGCCGGCAGGCGGAAATCGAGACCGCAGGCAGCTTCGACCTCTTCGCGAGAAAGCAGCTGGCTGCGGCGCAGGTGGTCGAGTGAAGGAGCTCCAGCCCGATGCACGCGCCATGGCTCTTCGCCCATAGCGATGACGCGTTCACGCGCCGCTTCCGTTGATGTGAAGTGGATGTGGCTCATTTTGGTAAGAGCATTGCGCACGGCGTCGTCGATCGCTCCTTCACTGATCTCGCCGCCTTCGATGTGCGCGATGGGAATGCGCAGGGAGAGCGCGACCGAGGCCGGCGCGAGCATCTCGTAGCGGTCGGCGATGAGCAGCAACAGGTCGGGACGCAGTTCACCGAGAGTGTCGGCGAGCGAAAGCACAGCGACGCCGATGCTTTTCGCCATGCCGACGTCGGTGTCGGAGCTGAGCAGCGTTTCAATGCGCGCGGCGATGGGGAATCCGTCTTTTTCGATCTCGCGAATCGTCGCACCGAATTCCGGCGAGAGATGCGAGGCCATCGCGATAAGGCGCAGGTCGACGTCGGGATGCTCAGAGAGCAGCTTCAGCGGCCAGTAAAGATGGCTGTAGTCGGCGCGTGACGTGGTGACGACGGCGATGCGGCGCTTCATCGGGCACTGGCGGGTTCGGGGGTAGCGTGCCGCAGCAAAGCGCTCGGTTCGTAATTGGGCACAAGGTCCTGAACGAGGCGCAGTAATTCGGGCAGATTGCGCGTGGCAATCGCGGTTTCGAGGGCAGCGATGTGCGTCTCAAGGTTCGCAAATGAGGGGCCGACTACCCGGCGCAGGCCCAACGTCGCATAGCCGTCACAAGTTTCGCTCGGAGAAACGAGCGACTCCCGGAGTTTGTCTCCTGGGCGCGGCTCTGTGAATAGGACAGGAACGTTGCGCCCGCTGGCCGCGATCATGCGGCGGGCAAGGTCTTGAATGCGGATCGGTTCGCCGGGATTGGGAACCAAAATGCCGCATGCTGATGCGCCAAGAGCCTGGGCCAGCAGTTCAACGACTTCATGCAGGGTGATGAAGAAACGGCTGGAAGCTCGATGCGTGACGGTGACGGGACGATCAGCAGCTGTCTGTTCCGCGAAAAGCGGGACAACGCTGCCAGGCGAACCGATGACGTTAACGAGGCGGACGGCGGTTGCGAATTCGGGATGGGCGAGCGCCGCCAGCTCCGCGATGCGCTTGGAAGCGCCCATGATGCTGTGCGGGGCGACAGCTTTGTCGGTGGAGACCAGAATCATTTGCCGGACGCGATGTTCCGCGGCGATTTTCGCCAGGCGCCAGGTGGCGATGCCGTTGGTGGCGACCGCCGCAAACGGATTGTGCTCCATCAGCGGGACGTGCTTGAGTGCGGCAGCGTGAAGGATGACTTCCGGGTGGTACTCGTCGAAGAGTGCGGCGAGCAGTGCACGATGGCCGACGCTGCCGAGGATGGGGATGCAGCGATCACCAAAACCGCATGCGGTCATCTCGGCGGACACTGTGAGGAGTGCCTGTTTGGCAATTTCGAGAAGGATGATTGGCTTTGCGCCAGAGGCAGCGAGAACGCGCACCATCTCCGAGCCGATGAAGCCGCCGGCGCCGGTGACGAGGACGCGTCGGCCGGCGATGCCCGGGATGAGGATCGGGTCGGTGCTTGCCGCCTCGCGACCCAACATTTCCGCCCAGCAAGCCAGGGATGCGCGATGCGACGCGTCGAAGAAATCGGTCTGCACTCTGCGAAATTATAATGGCGACGATCCCACCCATGCCGGTCACCCTTCTTCCCGCTACAGAACAGCTCGCGATGTTGCGCAGGGGTGCGATCGCGCCAATGGAGCTCGCCGAGGAACACATCGCACAAATCCAGCGACTCAATCCAAAACTGAATGCTTTGATCGATTTCGACGCGGAGCGAGTGCGAGCGCAGGCAGCGCAGGCGCGACCAGGGCCGCTGTCGGGGTTGCCGGTCACCGTCAAGTCGTCGATTTCCGTCAAAGGCTACCGTTGCGAAATCGGCAGCACCCTCCATCGCGGTTCAATCCCCGAGAAGAATGCTGTTCTCGTGGATCGGCTGCTCGAAGCGGGTGCTGTGATTCTGGGAACCACGAATTGCCCCGAGTTCCTGATGGCCTACGAAACGGAGAACCTGCTGTACGGCAGCACGCGGAATCCGTGGAATCCGGATTACTCTGCGGGAGGGTCGAGCGGGGGCGAGGCTGCGGCGATCGCAGCCGGAATGTCAGCGGGCGGCCTGGGCAGCGACAGCGGTGGATCGGTGCGTGAGCCCGCGCACTTCACCGGCATCTGCGCGCTGAAACCGACGGCGGGCCAATTCCCGGCTGCCGGACATCTGCCGCCCTGCCTGGGACCATTTTCGTTTCTGGGATCGATTGGGCCGATGGCCCGGACGGTCGGCGACCTGGCTTTGCTTTTTCAGACGCTGTCCGGGCAGGACACGACCGATCCGAACAGCGCACCAGCCGCCCATCGGATCGTTTCGCTGGACGACGCAAAGCGGGTTCCCATTGGATGGTTTGAAGACGACGGCCTTGTTCCTGTAACGGCGGAGACGCGCGTCGCCGTGCAGCAGGCAGTGCAGGCACTCGAGCGCCAGGGATTCACGCTCAAGCCCTTTCGGCCTGAGGCGCTTGAAGCGGCGCGAAAGCTGTGGGGGATCTTCTTCGTGCAGTGCGGCGCGCTGCTGTACGCGCCGACGATTCGCGGGCATGAGAACGAGCTGAGCCCGACCTTCCGTGACTTTCTCGACATGGCCCGTGCAGAGACGCCGCTGACGGCCGATTCCCTGCTCGATGCATGGGTCGAGTCCGACAAAATCCGCGGACAACTGCTCGAGCAGATGCGGGAGTTTCCAATTCTCTTGTGCCCGGTGTGCTCGATTCCGGCGTTTCGGCCCTTCGAGCGAAGCTGGAACGTCGAGGGCCAGGCTGTGGCGTATCTCGACGTGATGCGCTATACGCAGTGGTTCAACCTGCTGGGAGGACCCGCAGCCGTCGTGCCTGTGAGCCGCTCGGCGGAAGGACTCCCGATTGGTGTGCAGATCGCAGGACGCCGGTTCGCCGACGAGCTGGTCCTGGCAGTCGCTGCGGCAGTAGAGAGCGAGTTTGGATATCAGCCGCCGCCGATGGCACTCTGAGCCGATAACCGCAGATCCAGCGGAAAAACCAAAAGGCCCGCATCGCGCGGATCTTTCATCTGATCTGAAAAGACTCTGCTAGGGCTTGAGGCGCGAGAAGAGATTCAGCTTGGAGACGTCGTTCACCATGATGAAGGCGAAGAACAGGATCAGCATCACGAACGCAACCTGATAAACGCGCTCCTTGAATTCCTGCTTGAGGTCGCGCCGCAGCAGGCCTTCGATACAGAGCAGCAGGATCATGCCGCCGTCCAGGATGGGGATCGGCAGCAGATTCATGATGCCCAGGTTGAGGCTGATTAGGGCGGTCAGGCCGATAATCGGCTCCCACCCATGCATCTCCGCCGCTTCGCCGGTCATGCGGGCCATGCCGATAGGACCGCTGAGCTGCTGCATGACCGCGCCGTGCCGTGTAAACATGCGGTGCAGAATGTCGAGAATCAAACCGGAGTAGTGCAGGTTGTAGCTCACGGAGCGGCGCACCGCCTGGGGC
>JBAVUB010000333.1:0-16134 GCA_049696575.1 Acidobacteriaceae bacterium
CTCCGTACTCGATCGCGTCCTTCTTGTAGTGGGGGCTGGCTGCAATCCCGCCCTCATCGGTGGTGCGAGTTCCCGGCGCCTTTGACTGCACCGCCACGGCGAAGAGGTGGTACGCCGTGCCATCCGGCAGCATCACCATCTCCGGGCGAAGACGAATCGTCGCGTGAGGGCCCAGATGATGTCCCTGCGACACTGCAACCACCCGACCGCGCATCTCCGCGCCCGCCGGAATGATCACGCGCCCTTCCTTATACACATCCCGGTCCACAACCGCATGAAAGGCCTCTCCAGGACGCGCTTCTGTCGTTGACAAATCCTGCGACAAGCGCACGCGAATATTCGTGCCCGCCGCCAGTTCATTCGGATCCGACGGAACGTAGTTGACCATCCCGTCATCGGGATTCCAGGAGCGCTTCGTCAGGGCTGCATCCGTCGTGGTCCCGGGAACCGAAGTGACCATTCCATAATCCGGATCGCCGGGCTTCGGCGTAGCCGCGGACGGATTGGCCGGCATCAGAGGAATTGCTGCGGACGGTTTGGGCTTGGGAGCCACCACCGGCGGCGGCGCATCCTCGTCCGCCTGAATCGTGTCATCGGCTGGAGGATGCGACACTCCGCTGTTTTGATTCTGAGCCTGATCCTGCTGCGGTTGGTTCTGCGTCGGCGGCGTCGACTGCCCACCCGCGGTCGAGATCGAAAGACAGCTGGCGACCACTGCCAGTAGGGCGAATCGTCCCGTGATGTTCATACTGGATCTCTCCTTGCTGGACACGCAGCCAGGCGTCGCCCGGCCCTCAGAGCATTATCCTCAAACCCGCATCGCGCGCTTTTGTCGCGATCGGCAGACGAACCAGGGACCAGGGGCAAAGCCGTTCCTGACTGAACACGCGGCCCCATCCTGTTGACGAGCGTATCCTGTCGGGCGGGTCCGCGCCACCAATTCGCGAGCGTTTGCGAACCACGGCGGTTACCTCAGTTGTGTGCAGGCGCATGTAGGCTAATGCTGGCTCGTGCGCCCGAGTCGCCGATTCCGCAGCCATTTCGCCCCGCCCAGGGAGAACAACATCAGCCCAAACGGCAGGCACATCAGCGCCGCCATCAGCGAGAGCCATCCGGCGTTGGTATGCGGACCCTGCCGGCTGATTCCCCCAAACACCGTCGCGGTCAGCAGCGCAGCCACCACGCCGGCCACCAGCATCCAGCCGCCGGTTAGCAGCAGCTGCCTTGTTCCGTCGTCCCCAGGGGCCGCCCCATTTGCGATTTCTGATCTCTCCGCCATTGAATACCCGTGCGCCCACAGCCCTCTAGCGCAGCGCCGCCACCAGCATCACGCGCACCACCACACCCGTCACCGAAACATACAACCACAGTGGAAACGTGAACCGCGCCAGTTTGCGATGCGCCGCGAAGCGCCGCGACAGCGACAGGTAAAACGTGATCAGCACGATGGGCAACGCCACAATCGCCAGCACGATGTGGCTGATCAGGATCGGCAAATACGCGGCGTGGTAAACGCGGTCGTGAACCGGATAAAGCGTGTCGCCGTGCAGCGCGTGGTTCGCAACGTAACACACCAGGAACAACGAGCTGAAGACGAAAGCCGTCATCATGCTGGCGCGATGCGCCGCAATATTGTGCGTCCGGATGAAATAGAAACCAGTCAGCAGCGCAATCGCACTCAGCCCGTTCAGCAAAGCATTCAGATTCGGCAGGAACGTGTAGCGCACCGCCGCCGCATCCGACGCCGGATGCACATAGATCAACCAAAACAGAAACAGCGTCGCCGCCACGCTCACGCCAATGATCACCGCAATGGGCGCCGACATCGACCGCTTCGGCTTCGGGCTCAGTTTCGGACTCGTCGCTGTCGGCATCCCTGCGCTTTTCTAATCCCTAATCCCTAAACTCTAATATCCGCTTCACTTCGCATTCAGCATCAGCGCAGCCAGCAACAGCGGCAGATAAATTACGCTCACCTTCAGCAGGTCGCGCGCGTACATTCTCGATTCGGTTTCACTTCGCGCCCGCACGATTCGCGTAAAGCGAATCGTGTACCCGAGGTACACCAGCCCCAGCGCCAGTGCGACTCCCGCATAAATCTTTCCGTCCATGTGCAGCCAGAACGGCAGCAGACTCGCCGGAATCATTAGAACCGCGTAGGTCAGCGCCTCCAGCGCCGTCGACCAGCCATCCGGCTGCGCCACCGGCAGCATGCGAATCCCCGCGCGTGCATAGTCCTCGCGATAGAGCCACGCAATCGACATGAAGTGCGGAAACTGCCACACGAAGAGGATCGCGAACAGTGCCACCCCCTGCCACTCGATCACGCCCCGCGCCGCTGTCCATCCCAGCAGCGGTGGCATCGCACCCGGAAACGCGCCGATAAACGTCGCCAGCGTCGTGAAGCGCTTCAGCGGCGTGTACACCGCCACATACAAAAATGCCGTCAGCAGCGTCAAGCCGCCGGTAATGAAATTCGTCTCGCGCGTCAGCCACAGCGTCCCCGCAACAATCGCCAGCAGCCCAATTGTGATGCCGTGCGCCAGACCGATCCGTCCCGCCGCCATAGGACGATTCGCGGTCCGCAGCATCTTCGCATCCAGCCGGCGCTCAATCGCCTGGTTCAGTGCGGCCGCGCCCGACGAAACCACGCTGATGCCAATCAGCGTTTCCAGCAACCCAGGCTGGATGCTGCTGATCCCCGAGCGCATCGACCCCAGATAAAACCCCGCCCATCCCGTCAGCGTCACCATCAGCGTCACGCGCAGCTTGAACAGCTCGCGATAATCCACCAGCAGCGATGCGGTCTCGCCCGCTCGCGGCGCGTGCAGATGCGGATGGTGCCCGTCCCCGGTTCGCGGTTCCAGCCCAACCACTCCCGGCTCGATGCCGGACGGAGCCGACGTCACAGCCATACGATTCCCGGCCGGCAAGCGTCGCGATGGTGGGAGCAAGAGTGCATGAAGGATTGCAGAACAGCAGAAAGACCTGTCTTTCATGATACCAGGCGCGAATGCTCCCTGACGACCCGCGCTCACGCGATCGCAAATTTACAGTAACTCGGTAAACTCCTCCACCGTCATCTCCGCCGCGCGGATCAAAGCTCGCACCGTCCCCACCGAAAGTTCCTTGTGCTGAGGAATCGAGAGATTCGCGCGTTGTCCGGCTTTCGTCATGACCAGATGGCTGCCCACTTGTCCAGTAACCTGCCACCCCGCGCGGCCAAATGCCTTAGCCGCTTCCTTGCCAGAGATGTTCGCGAGCTTCCCCACCAGGCGTCCTCGAATGCGTTATAACGCACCCATCCGAAAGTCCAAACACTTTAGGGAATTTTCTTAGACAGCGACGACAACCGGCGTTCGATCCGGCGGCAAAGAACTTGCAGCTTTCTGATCCTCAGCCCACATCCATGCAGTAATCGCCTCCCGGATATTCTCGAGGGCTTCCTTCTCATCGCGGCCCTGCGAGACGCACCCCGGCAGAGCGGGGCATTCGGCCACAATCCAGCCGTCCTCAGCCTTATCCAAAGTGACGTGAAACAACATAAGCTCGACCAACCTGCAGTTTCAGACTATCACTGCCACAGCCCGGACCTACTCGACTCGCGGCGTCGCCGGCGCCGGATGCGGTTCCGCGATAATGCCCCCCTCTTCGTGCACCGCATATTCGTTCAGCACCACCGCAATCAGCACCGCCGTCGGCACCGCCACCATCGCCCCAATAATGCCCGCCAGCGACGACCCAAGCAACAGCGCAATCAGAATCGTGAGTCCGGCAAGGTCGACCTGCGTCCGCATGATCTTCGGAGTCAGCCAGGTGTTTTCGACCTGCAGATACGCGATATAGAAGATCAGCACGCCCGCCACGCGTCCCCAGGAATCCAGCGCCGCCACCAGTACCACCAGCGAAACCGAAATCAGCGCTCCCGCCACTGGCACCAGATTGAATAGCCCCATGATGACGCCCAGCGCATACGCATACCGTACCCGCAGCAGCGCAAACACAATCGTGCTGCACACGCCCAGGATCAGCATCAGCGTTCCCTGCCCCAGCAACCACCGGCCCATGCGCGCCGAGGCCCGCGCCAGCGTCTGATCGAGGCGCAGCCGCCGCTCCATCGGAAACAGCGAGAGAAACCACCCGTACGCCTCATCCCCTTCGAGGATGAAGTACACCGTCAGCACAATCCCCGCAATAATGCGAACCACCGTCCCCGCCCAGTCGCTCGCGAAGCGAACCACATAGGTCGCCAGATTGCCGGCGATGTCCTGAACCTTTTCCTGCAGCGCATCCAGATTGACGTCGCGCAGCAGCGGAACCTGCTGGATGCGGGCAAAGAACTGCGGCCCTCGCTGCGGCAGTTCCCGCACGAACTCCCGCAGATCCTTGAACGCCGGCCGCAGCGCGTAGCCGAAGAAAGCGCCCAGGCTCCCCGCGGTCAGCACCACAATCAGCAGCACAGCGATGCCCCGGCTCGGGTGCCATCTTCCGATGTGCAGCTTCATCACGCCCCGCACCAGCGGCATCAGCACCACCGCGAACAGCGCGCTGACGTAAATCACCACCAGCTCGTCGCGCAGGATGTAAGCCAGATAGAGCGCAATCGCCACTCCAAACGCGAACAGGACAATGCTGCGCGGGTCCATCGGCTTCGTGCTCGTCATGCAGGTACTCCCGGCTTGCTGCGCGCGCCACCTGAACGCCCGTTAGCAGACTGGCCGCCCCCGATTCCCGGCTCAAGTCTCTGCAGAATGCATTCCGCCACACCCTCCGGCGAAAGCTCCGCGGTGTCGACGGTGAGGTGCGCCCGGCGATACCACGGAAGACGCGCGCTCCAGCGCTCCCGCATGCGATCGCGATCCGCTAGCACCGGCCGCACCGGGCCGTCGGCATGTCCTGCGCATCGCGCCAACAGCGTCTCCAGCGGCGCGTCGAGAAATACCACCAGTGCGCCAGGCAATCCCGCCACCAGGTCGCGCGTCGTAGCCAACTCCAGCGCACCCCCGCCCAGGGCCACCACCCGCCGGTCTGCAGACGCAGCATCCCGGATCGCCGCAGCTTCCATCTCCCGAAACGCCGTCTCGCCCCGCTTCTCGAAGATCTCCGCCACCGTCATACCGGCGCGCGCTTCCACGATTCGATCCGAATCAACGAAGTCCCAGCCAAGCCGCTCCGCCAGCAGCGCGCCGACAGTGGTCTTGCCCGCGCCCATGAAGCCGGTCAGGATGATGCGCGATGGATTTGCCGGAAACGAGGCCGGGCCGCTCATGCTTGTGCTGATTATATGAACGCCAGGCCGGGCAGCCAGCGTTATTTCCGCGTGGCGGTCGCCGGAGGCTCGGGCTTGTCGTGCCGAATCGCCTGCTGGATGTTGTCCCATACCGCCGGGCTGGGATCGTGAATCGGCAGCAACAGCCTCGCCTGCGACGCAATGTATTCGAGGTCCCGCACCAGCGCGGCGCAGTTCTCGCAGCTCTTCAGATGCTCGTGGCTGGAAAGGTCGCTCTGCGACTCGAACAACTCCGGAAGCACGTTCTGGAATTCGGCACAGGTCATGGTTTGGTCCATGGCGCGCATCACAATCACGCGATCTGCTCCTTCCGCTGCCCCTTCCGCAGCAGGTCGCGCAGTTTCATCCGCGCCTTGTGCAGCTGCGATTTGCTGTTCCCCGTGGAGCAATCGAGCATCTCCGCTATTTCATTATGCTCGTACCCTTCCACATCGTGCAGCACAAAAACCAGCCGGTACCCCGGTGGCAAATTCTCGATGGCTCGCTCCAGCGTTACGCGGTCGATCGACCCCGACAGCGTCAGATCCCGCGCTCCTATGTCTTTGCGCGGTCCATCGTCCTGCGATGGCTCCAGCGTCTCCTCCAGCGATACCTGCGGCAATCCCTTGCGCCGCAGATGCATCAGCACCACGTTCACCGCCAGGCGGTGCAGCCACGTCGAAAACGCCGAGTCGCCGCGGAACGTCCCGATCTTGCGATAAAGCTGGAGAAACGCCTCCTGGGTAAGATCTTCCGCTTCGGCTACATTGCCCAGCATGCGCAGGCACAATGAATAAACCCGCCGCTTGTGCATGGCATAAAGCGTCTCAAACGCGCGGCCATCGCCCTCGCGAGCTCGGTCGATTGCCTCCTGCTCCCCGGCAATCGGAGGATTGCGGCGCATGTGCTGGTTCGCTGGTCGCGGTTGTGTCGGTCCCGCCATCAGAACAAACCCTTTCGTGGCAATTGTTCCATGAGAAAACGCTCCTGGGGCCCTGCTGTTTTTGGTCTTCGGCGCAGTCAGGCTCATAGGCAAACTTATTCCTGTTCCGGGGAAAAAGCGGTATGGGTCTTCGACGCAGTTCCTGAGCAGGGGGGTTGCTTCCGGAGGGACCGAAAAACCGCGGGGGAACGGCAAACCGCGCTCAGGACGCACAGTCAGCCGCGTGCGTCCCTGGCGAATCAGGAGGGTCTAACGGCCAAAAAATGCCGCGTTCTTTTCCGTGAAGCTCTGCCACTTCTCCGGCACATCGTCGGCCGCAAAGATGGCCGACACTGGACATACCGGCACGCACGCGCCGCAGTCAATGCACTCGACCGGATCGATGAAAAGCTGATCGGACTCGGCGTGCTTCGCCTCATCCTTCTTGGGATGGATGCAGTCCACCGGACACGCATCGACGCACGCTGTGTCCTTGGTGCCGATGCAGGGTTCCGCAATCACGTATGCCATGAATTCCTCTTCGGGTGTCGGAGTTGCGACAACGGATCATTCTAGCAGGGGAACACTCCGCGAAAACAAGCGCGGCGCGCAGGAAGAATGACTTTAGGAATGGGTCCCGCGCCGAGCCTCTTTGTTCAGCTCGACCGCGCTGCTCGCTGCGCCGCGAATTCCGCCGGCGTCGGGATCGGGTGCAAATCCCTTCCCGCAAACATGTCGTCGAACTGCGCCACCAACTCCTCGTGCAGCAATCCATTCGTCGCCAGAACCTCGCTGCTGTCCAGCCGAAAAGGCGTGCCGTCGAATCGCGTGATCTTTCCGCCGGCCTCCTGCACCATGAGCGCCCCCGCCGCCGTGTCCCACGGATTCAGATAAAACTCCCAAAAACCATCCATCCGCCCACACGCCGTGTAGGCCAGGTCCAGCGCCGCCGATCCCGCCCGCCGCACCCCGTGCGATCGCAGCGTCAGCTCCTGGTAGAAATGGATATTTGGGCTCGCGTGCCTCTTGCGGCTTGGAAATCCCGTAGCCAGCAGCGCTTCGGCCAGGGCCTTCGTTCCGGACACATGCACTCGCCGCCCATTCAGCCAGGCGCCCTGCCCCTTCTCCGCCAAAAACAGCTCGTCGCGCGTGGGATCGTAAATGACGCCGGCAATCAACTCGCCGTCTTGCCCCGCGGTCAGGCCCGCCGGCCGATGCTCCAGCCCCAGAGAAACGCAGAAAACCGGAAACCCATGCGCGAAATTCGTCGTGCCGTCCAGCGGATCCACGTACCAGCGATATTCGCTCTCGATCCGCTGCCGCACTCCCTCCTCGCCGTAGATTCCGTGGTCCGGAAACGCCGCGCTCAGCCGCTCGGTGATCAGCTTTTCCGATGCGCGATCGGCCTCCGTCACAATATCCACGTCGCCCTTGTACTCGGTCGCGACGCCGCGCTCGAAATACCCTCGCGTCAATACCCCGGCTTCCAGCGCAATCTCCGCCGCGCGTCCGGCCAGGTCCAGGTGCTCCGGAACCCTGCCGTGCAGTGCCGGCTCATTCACTGGCTGTCCTCGCCCGCCAAATCCGCGGTGGGCTCCTTGCGGTTCTGGCGGCGACTGTCGCGCCCGTGTTCGGTAATGGTCCGAATCTGGTGCTTGTAGATAAAAAGGTTCGGTTTCCCTTCGCGCGTCAGCCGGATCATGCGGTCGTCGAAATACTCAATCCACCCGGAAACCGTCTCGCCGTCCCGCAGCTTCACGTGCACTTGAACCTGGCGGTCGCTCAGCGAGCGCAGATACAGCACTTCCTGTCCGGTTTCGCCAGGAGGTGGGGCCTTCTGCCGGCGGCGGGGTGCGTTATCGGGCGGCATAGCCTCATTGTATCGAAGCAGCACCAGCTACCCGCTACTGGCTACCGGCTGCTTCCCGCTAATCCTTATCCAGAAGCAGCGACAGCAGCATATGCAGCAGCGCCAGCACGAGCGCCCCGATCAGCGCCGCGCCCCACGTCGCAACAATAAATCCCGGAACCACGCCCGAAGCCAGCTTCAATATGAGGGCGTTGATCACCAGGAAGAACAACCCCAGCGTCAATATGCCCAGCGGCAGGGTGATGAGCTTCAGCAGCAAGCCCAGCGTCATGTTCAGCAGCCCGACCACCAGCACCGCGATCAGCGCTGCCGCGATGCTCCGGACGTGGAACCCCGGCACCAGTCTCGCCGTAATTAATAGAGCAAATGCGTACAATAGCCACTTCAGCAGCAACCGCACCATCCCCTCGCACTCCTTCCGCCCGGTCCTTCCCGGAGTCACCACAGCTTACGCTATGATCCCCTTGCGAACAAACATGCCGCGCCTTCGCTCCCTATGCAATCCCCACGCGACTCGGCGGCTTCTTCGTGCCGTCGCGCTGCCCCTCGCCCTCGGCGCTCCTCTTCTTGCCTTCCCGCAGACGCCTGACTCTTCCCTGCCCGACGTTCCCACCCTCATCCAGCAGGTCCGCGAGCACCAGCGCCAGATGGAATCCGTCCAGGAAAACTACACCTTCCACGAAACCCAGGTTAGCCAGGAGCTGAACAAGAACGGCTCCGTGAAGAAGACCGAATCCGTGGAATTCGAGATTTTCTTCGTCAACACGCATGAAGTTCGGCGGCTGATCAAAAAGGACGGCAAAGACCTCGACCCGGATCAGGAGAAGAAAGTCCAGGACCAGATGATGAAGGAGGTCGACAAGGCTCAGAAAACACCGCCCGGGCAGTCCCCGCAGGGAGAAGACTCGATCAGCGTCAGTCACATCCTGGCTATGGCTAAAGTCTCCGCCCCTCGTCGCGAAATGATGGACGGGCGGAGCACCATCGCCTTCGACTTTGCCGGCGATCCTCACGCCAAAGCCCACAACGTCGCTGAAGAGGCCGCCCTCCGCACCTCCGGCACCTTCTGGATCGACGAAAAGGATCGCCAGGTGCGCCGTCTCGTCGCCCGGCTCGACAGCAATGTCCACGCCGGCTTCGGCCTCTTTTCTCTTGGCAAGGGCAGCACTCTCACCTTCGACCAGAAGCTTGTCAACAACGAGCTCTGGCTGCCCACCGGAGCCAACGTCAATCTGATCGCGCACGCCATCGGCGTTATCGGCATTCGCGCCGACATTCAGGTCACTGACAACGATTACCAAAAATTCCACGCCACCGCGCAGCAGCAACCCGGCACAACCGTCGTGCCGCCTTCACCGCCTGCCCATTAAGCCTGGCCTTCGCGGTTCCCTGTTGTCTGTTGACGATTGCCTGTTGCCTGTCGACCGCTCGCTGCAATTCAAGTCACGCTTCCGTTCGCTCCGCGCTAATCTCGGCCCATGACGCAACCGCACTCTGACAGCGTCGCTTATCGCACCTTTCGTCCCGGCGACGAACCCGCCTTCCTTCGCCTCAACGAAGACTGGATCGGCAAATACTTCGATGTGATCGAGCCCGCAGATCGCGTGTTGCTCGACGATCCGAAGACGCACATCCTCGGTCCCGGTGGTCAAATCTGCATCGCCGAACTGCGTGGTGAGCCCATCGGCTGCTGCGCGCTCATTCTCATTGCTCCGGGAGAATTCGAGCTCGCCAAAATGACCGTTGCGGAAACCGACCGCGGCGCCGGCATCGGCCGCAAACTACTCCAGTTCGCCATCAACGTCGCCCGTATCATGGGGGCGCGTCGCCTGTACCTGGAATCGAACACCAAAGCCGCGGCCGCCATCCATCTCTACGAGCAGCTCGGCTTTCGCCACCTGCCCGGCCCCCCGCCCTCGTCGAAATACGCCCGCGCCAATGTCTTTATGGAGCTGCACCTCTAATTCGTAACGACCACTGGTCACGATTCTCAGTCCCCGGGGTCCATTTGTAACAGTCACCGTCTCCAATGAAGAAGGCCGCCGGAATCGTGAGCGGCGGCCTGCATTCGCACTCGTCTCTCAGCTATTCAGGCTGCGGTGCTCCGGTGGGCGCCTGGTTCGGGCTTCCCATCCGCTGCTGCCGGCGGCCCTGCATCTTCGCCTGCAGTGCTTCGAACTGCTGCTTCTGCTGATCGTTCAGCGTTGCTTCCAGCTTCGTGCGTGCGTCCTCACGAATCGCCTGCGCTTTGCTGCGCCGATCCTGCTGCGACAACGACTGATCCTGCCACAGCGCCTGCATCTTCTGCTGGCGATCCACCAGAAGCGGTTTGATCTGAGATTGCTGGTCCGCGCTCAGATTGAGTGTCTTCGTCAGGTGCGCGAGTTGCCTGTCAGGATCCATGCGCCGGTGCCCATGACCCTGCTGGTTCTGTTGCGGGCCGTTGGTAGCCGGTGCCTGCTCCTGCGCGTAGAGAGCGGCCTGCGCGCCTACTGCGAGCATTCCGCCGAGTGCAATTGCGAATAGTTTGTGTTTCATCGGTTTCTTTTTACTTCCTCCTGTTGCTGTTTCCAACCCGCTCCCGTGCGCCGTGTTGCGCCGCAGCTCGTCCGGCACGATTACCCGAACAGACAAGGATTATTTCGTTCAGGATGCGGCTTCGGAGAGAATTAATGCGTCTCTAAGGATGCGGCGTGCAAGGCCACCGGCGGCATCGGCACCGGTGTGGAACGCAGCCCGCAACGCAGCAAATCCGGCGCACGCTCTCCCGCGTTCGGCAGATACGCGTACGCGAACACCGCCTGATACTCCGTCTCTCCTGGGTAATTGCACCGCGCGCAACTTGGCTTGTAGTCGACTGCCGGATGATCGCGCATGGTCACCACCCAGTCCTGCGATCCGTGCGCCGGCACCGTCAGATACTCCGCGTGTTCTGGTGGCGACGCCGGTTGATACGCGAACATTGGCCCGTTCTCGACCAGTGCATTCACCAGCGCTCCGCCTCGCCCTGCCGACGCGCGCCACAGCCACCGGATACCCACCCGCGCGTACCAGTGCGCGCTCGAAGGCACGGGCTGCTCCAGCCGAATATCTTTCCCCGTTTTGTTTTCGATGTGAAACGAAAACCCCGGCCCCGCATTCTCTCCGGCGTCGGCGACGTAGTTCGCCTTCAGCGTCACCCCGGCGCACGGAAGCACATACGGCCCCGGCCGGCGCGGTGCGACAGCCGAAACCGATCCCATGCTCCAGCAGAGCAGCACAAAGAGCGGCAAAAGGCGCAGGAGGCGCGTCATCGTTGGGTGATTATGGCAGACCCGCTGTCTGCTTTGCATTGTGTGAATCGGGGTACGGCTCGAGCGGCCCTAGCTCCGCCCCAGCGCGTCCAGATCGATCGATTCGTACTCTTTGCGTTCGATGCCGTCCCGGATCTGTTGGGGTGTCCTGCCCAGCTTCGTCATCTTGTAGGCGTACGCCCCTTCCGCTGCGCACGTCGCGCAGATCGCCCCGTGCGTCCCCTCGAAGCAGCTGTGCAGGCTCGTGTGCCCCAGCGCCCGATCGCAGCGGCAGTAGCACGGCAGTTGGTACAGCACCGTCGGAATCTGCGCCGCCTCTTTGTAAACCTCCACCTGCCACTTTTCTCGGAAAAACGGCCCCGTCAGCTGATTGCCCGAGAGAATCGGCGGCAGCACCTGCCCCTTCTCGGGCGCGTCGGGGTGATAGGCCGGAATATCCTGCTGCGGGTCGGAGAACTGGGCGTGCACCGCACTCGCCGCCCCGGAACTCATCGGAACAGCGTAACTGGCGACGATCAGCAGGGCAGCAAAAAGGCTGAGAACGGCTCGTTTCAACGTTGTGTCTCCGCTCCTATCGTAACAAGAGCCATTCCCCACCGGTCGCCGGTACCGGAACGAAACGAACAGAAATTGGCGGCCCGCCCCCCCTCAAAAGCAAAAAAAAACGGCACGAACGTTGATTTGTTCGTGCCGGGAGGCCAGTGACGCAACTTATAAACTCGCTGCCAGCCGGGAATTCTCGGTCCCCGTTCCGGCTCTCAATCCCTCTCTAACTCAGATGCCTGTCGCCCTCGATGCGAACAAGAATTTTGCCCGCCCCAGCGAAAAAACCCGCATCCCAATCTCCAAAATAGTGTAACCCTGAACCCCATTCTGCACAAGTCTCATACACAATTTAATATTTCCCAAGGCCCATTTTGGGAATTTCCACCGCCGCTCGCCTCATGCTGACTCCACCACAGAACCCTGATCCACCTCAATCCGGCGCCAAACTCAAAGCCTTCGTCACCGGTATGATTGTCGCCGCTTCTGCCCTCGTCGGTGGCCTTGCCGTGGTCCTTTGGAACCGAAAAGCCCTTTCCGGACTCCACCAGGCCGATTCCCGGAAAAAGCCCCCTTCCTCTGAATCAGACGCGGATGAGGATTAAAAGTTGCTGCCAGTCCCGACCCGCTCCCGCGAGCCCGGACCCCAAAAAGCCCGCAGTCCAGCTCACCCCAGGCTGTCAATTCCCGCAGCCAGATCGAAATCCCGCTCTGTCAGGCCGCCGGCATCGTGGCTCATCAGCGCCAGTCGTACCTTGTTGTAGCGGATATCGATGTCGGGATGATGCCCAGCCCCCTCGGCCATCTCTGCCACGCTGTTCACAAACTGCATGGCCTCCACAAAATTCTCGAACTCGCAAAGGCGCACCAGTTCGCCTCTTTCGAGCTTCCACAGGGGTATGGATTTCATTCTTGCCGTGACGACTCGCTCGTCCAGTACAGGCATGGCCGTCTCCACGCTGCTGATTTCAGGCGGACCGTTTCCAGCTAGACTTTCAGATCTTCGATCGCCCCAGCAAATGATAGCGGAGAGAAGCGTGGATGGCGGGTCATTTCCGTGCGCAGATCCTCCCACAGGCTATCCGGCAGCCCCAGGAAAACCTCCACGATGTTCGGATCGAACTGGGTTCCAGCGCACCGCTCCACTTCCGTTCGCGCCACATCGTAGGAGCGTGCCCGCCGGTACGGCCGATCCGACGTAATCGCATCCACCGTGTCCGCGATCGCGAAAATCCTCGCCCCCAGCGGGATGGCCTCCCCCTTCATGTTCCTCGGGTATCCGTTCCCGTCGTAATGCTCCTGATGGCTGTAGACAATCTCCGCAGCTTCTTCAAGGAAGGGAATCTTGCGCAAAATCTGGTAGCCGCGCGCACAGTGTTCGCGCATCACCTGCTGCTCCTCCGGATCCAGCTTCCCTGGTTTCAGCAGAATCGCGTCCGGGATCGCCATCTTCCCGATGTCGTGCAGAAACGCCCCGCGCGCGATCACCCGGGTCTGCGCCATCTCCACCCCGCAGTGCCGGGCCAGCGCGATCGTATAAGCCGTCACCCGCCGCGAATGTCCCTCCGTCTCCGCATCCTTCAGATCGAGCGCGTCGCCCAGCGCTTCCAGCGTGATGTCGTACGACCGTTCCAGATCCGCCATCGCCTGTCGCAGCATCTCCGTGCGCGCTGAAACCAGCTGCTCCAGGTTGTGCCGGTACACCGAATTCTGCTGCACCAGCCGCCGGTAATCCAGCGCCCGCCGCACCGTCACCAGCAGCTGCTCTTTCTCAAATGGCTTCAGCAGATAGTCGTATGCGCCCTTGCGCATCGCGGAAATGGCAACCCCCACGTCGTGGATCGCCGTCACCATCACCATCGGCGTGTCCGGCTGCAGTTGCCGGATGCGCTCCAGCAGCCCGATCCCGTCCAGGCCGTTCATCACAATGTCCGACAGGATCAGATCGTACGGCGGGTCCTGCTCCAGATGCTCGATCGCCTCCAGGCCATTCGAGGCGAGCACCGGCGTGTAATTGGATTTTTCCAGCATCGCGGCCATGAGCGTCCGTACATACGGCTCATCGTCCACGATCAGGATCCGTTCTGACGCCACTGCCCCTCCCGCACCACCTGCAGGCCCATTTCCCAATTTTGTTTGCACCCCGAAGAATTCCGCTCTATCGTATCCTGCGGGATTTACCAATTCGAAACAATTCCCGGAACGTGGACCCTCGGAGGACCATTTCGGGTCACCCCTCCACGCTCCTCCCATCTCGATACAACCCTTTGGCCCTGTGAAAACCAGCTTCCCCGTAAACCCCGGAAGCTCCTTATTTTCTCCCACCAGGTGCCTCCCTCTCCCTCCCCCAAACGGTGTAATCTTGCAGTGGTGGTTCGTGTTAAGCTTTTCCTGCCGGAGTTGTGTCTTCAGAGCAGCGCGCATGTTGTTTGAATTCGATCCGCAACCAGCAAAAATGACGGCCCGCGAGATGGCCCCCCAGCGCCTTGAAGAAAGGCAGCGGGATATTTACGACAGTCATCGCCATCGCGTCTATTCGGTCTCCTATTACATGACCGGAAGCGAGCTCGAAGCCGAGGAGCTCCTGCGCGGCGCATTCATTCGCGCTTTTCGCAAAAATGAAGAGCCCGACCGCGCCATCATTGATGAGGCGCTCCTGGACCAATTACGCGATCGCGACATCCTCCGCCAGGACGAGCCGCTGCCTCCGCCCACCGCCGGCTACCTTCCTTCGCGTCACAACATCCTGCGCACCGAACTCGAGGAAGCCATCCGCTGTCTCCCTTCTCAGGAGCGCGTGATCTTCCTGCTGATGGATGTGGAAGGCTATTCCGCCAGGCGTGTCAGCGAACTGCTCAACATAAGCGCATCCGCCGTGCTCCGCGCCGCGCTCACCGCGCGTATGCGCATCCGCGCCGAGCTGGCCGCCCTGGGCCAAACAGGTCAGGAAGCCGCCTAGTTCGTCTCGCAGTTCACTCGATTCTCACTCGCCTTTGCTTTTTGCTCGGGTTCTCACTCGCCTTTGCTTTTCGCTAAACGCTCTTCGCTAAAAGCTTCTCGCTACCCGCTCTTCGCTGCTTTTTGTGCCTCTCGCTGCGCTCTCCTATTCTTCGCCCAACCCTCTTTGTTCACCTGCTTGCCTCGCGCCACCGCCAGCGCGTCCGCGGGAACATCCTTCGTTATTACCGACCCCGCTCCCACATACGCGCCCTCGCCAATCACAATGGGAGCCACCAGCGCCGAGTCGCTGCCGATGAACACACCGTCGCCGATCACTGTCGGGTACTTGTTCACCCCGTCGTAGTTGCAGGTGATCGTCCCCGCGCCGATATTCACTCCGCTCCCGATTTCCGCGTCCCCGAGATACGTCAGGTGATTCGCCTTCGAGCCTTTCCCCAGATGCGTCTTCTTCGCCTCCACAAAATTGCCGATGTGCGCCCCTTCGCCGATATGGCACCCAGGCCGCAAATGCGCCAGCGGTCCAATCCGCGCGCCTCGGTCGATCCGCGCCTCTTCAATCACGCATGAGTGCAGGATCGTCACTTGATCCTCCAGCGTCGTGTTCTCCAGCACCGCGTACGATCGGATCCGGCAGTCGCTCCCCACCCGCGTCCTTCCCAGTAACTGCGCGAACGGTTCGATCACCGTGTCCGCACCCACCTCCACGCGAGCGTCAATCACCACCGTCTCCGGCCGCTGGATGATCACACCGTTATCCATCAGGCGTTCGGCCGTCGCCATGTTCAGCTCTCGATCCAGCTTCGCCATTTCGGCAATGGTGTTCGCGCCCAGCACCTCTTCGGGTTGCGCCGCCGCAATCGCCACCACCCGTTCCCCCGCATCGTGCAGGATGCGCGCCATATCCGTCAGATAAAGCTCCTGGTGCAGGTTGTTCGCCCGCAGCTGCCCGATATGCGCAAACAGCGCCTTCCGCTCGAAACCGTAAATGCCCGAGTTGATCTCGCGCACGCCCTGCTGCTCCGGCTCCAGTGCCTTCTGCTCCACAATCGCCGTCACCTCCGGCGCATCGGGCGATTGGCGCAACACCCGCCCGTAGCCAAAAGGATTCGCCGGCACCGCCGTCAGCACCGTCATCGCCGCCCGCTCGCGCAGATGAAAATCCCGCAGCGCAATCACCGTCTCCGCCCGCAGCAGCGGCACATCTCCTGAGAGCACGATCAGCTCGTCATACTCCTGCGTGCCCGGCTCCGTCGTCTGGATCGCGTGCCCCGTCCCC
>JBAVUB010000334.1:0-2082 GCA_049696575.1 Acidobacteriaceae bacterium
GCGTGGCTACGCCGATGATTCCGCGCAACACGACGATCCCGACCAAGAAGACGGAGACGTTCTCGACGGCGGCTGACAGCCAGACCGAGGTCGAAGTCCACGTCCTGCAGGGCGAACGGCCGATGGCGGCGCAGAACCGCACGCTGGGCAAGTTCAAGCTCAGCGGCATTCCGCCGGCTCCGCGGGGCATCCCGCAGATCGAGGTCACTTTCGACATCGACGCGAACGGCATCCTCAACGTCACGGCGAAAGATACCGCGACGGGCAAGGACCAGAAGATACAGATCACGTCGTCTTCCGGCCTGAGCAAAGAGGAAGTCGATCGGATGGCGAAGGAAGCCGAGGCTCACTCGGCCGAAGACAAGGCCAAGCGCGAGGAGATCGAGGCGCGGAACCAGCTCGACTCGCTCGTCTACAACATCGAGAAGATGCTCAAGGACAACGCCGACAAAGTCTCCGGCTCCGAGAAGTCGGATGTGGAGACGGCGTTGGCCGACGCGAAGAAGACGCTCGAAGGCCAGCCCAGTCCGGCGGAGCTGAACGCGGCGCGGGAAAAACTGACCCAGGCGTCGCACAAACTCGCGGAGGCGATGTACAAGGCCAACGCGGCTGGTGCAGCGGGCGTTCCTCCCACGGATGGCGCGAGCGCCGCGGCCGGAACCGCCGATGAGAAGAAGGACGAAGGGGTCATCGACGCCGAATACGTCGACGTTGAAGACAAGAAATAAGGGCTCAGAGCACAGAACTCAGGGCTCAGAAGGGGCGTTCCAAAGGAACGCCCCGAACTTTAGCAGCGCAGGAGTGGAGCAGTTGCATTCAGAGACAAATTCCCCCATGACGAACACTCTTTGGAAGTGCGAACAATTACGTGCCGGGCAGATCACGAACCAGGTGGTGTTCGACACCGAGCAACAGGCCAGCGAGTTCGTGGCGCAGATGCGCCGGGTCGAGCCGGATATTTTCTGGCGGATTGAGCCGGTGGATGCGCAGTTGGTTTGGAACTAAGAAAGACAGCAATGCCACGAGCGACCACTCGCCATGACGGCCTGCCAATCCGCTGTAAAGCTGAAGCCGGCGTCCCACCGATCCATCCTGGGGAATTTCTCCGCGAGGATCTGATGAAGCCGCTGCATCTCTCGTCGAAAGCTCTCGCGGCCGCGCTTAGAGTCCCAACTTCGCGTGTTGCCGCGGTCGTGCGCGAGAGCCGAAGCGTGGACGCAGAGATGGCTTTGCGGCTGGAGCGCTATTTCGGCATGTCGGCGGGATTTTGGATGAACTGGCAGAGACAATATGATCTGGATATGGCCGAAGACCAGCTCGCCTCCGCCATCCGCCGCGAAGTTCGCCCCGCTCCCCGCAACCCAAGAACCGGAGAATTGAAACCCGCGGCCTCCGCGTAAGAAAAACATGCCACCCACCCAGCACAAAGACTATTACGGCTTGCTCGGCGTGAAGAAAACCGCTTCGGCCGAGGAGATTCGCAAGGCCTTTCGCAAACTCGCGCGCAAATATCATCCCGACGTCAATCCGGGCGATAAGAGGGCTGAGGAGAAGTTCAAGGAAATCTCAGAGGCCAACGACATCCTCAGCGACGACAAGAAGCGCAAGATTTACGACCAGTTCGGCTTCTATTCCGACCAGATCGATCCTGCCGCTGCTGAGGCCGCCGCTCGCGCCGGTCACGCCGCCGGATCTCGCGGCCCACAGGGCGTTCCTTTCGACTTTGGCGGCTTCGACTTCTCAGAAGAAGCGCAGCCGTCCGGCGGCGCCGGCTGGGGCAGCTTCCGGGACATCTTCTCCGGCATGTTCAACCGCGAGCGTCAGGCGCAGGGTCCGCAACCGGGAACCGACCTCGAGTATCAGGTCAACGTCGATTTCTGGACCGCTATCCGCGGCGGCGTGGCACGCCTCGAGATCCAGCGCCAGGAAGTCTGCCCCGCCTGCCACGGCCGCGCCTCCACCGGCGGCTCGCAAACCTGCCCGGAATGCCACGGCGCCGGCCAGGTGACGCAGATGGGCGGCCAGATGAAGTTCAATATCCAGTGCCCGCGCTGCGGCGGCAACGGCAAGGTGCAGAATGAC
>JBAVUB010000335.1:0-18006 GCA_049696575.1 Acidobacteriaceae bacterium
CCCAGGTTCCGGTGGGCCGGAGTACGATGCGGGCGATCTCGAGGGCGAGACCGAGCTGAAGCGCGAAGTCGATATAGAGGCCGGCATCATAGATGCGGGCATACCAGGATTTTGAGCCGTAGAGATAGGCAAGAAAGAGCAAGAGGCTGCGGATCGCCTCGAAGGCCATGTAGGTGGCCAGGACGGGGAAAGGACGTCTGCGCCAGAGGATCACAAAAAGCAGGGTGAGATTCAGGGCGGAGCCCGCGGCCCACGGAATGGTGTCTACCAGCGAGAAGTGCATGCGCCGACCTGCTCATTAAGATACGACACACCACGAGCTTCCGCCCTGAAGGCGGAAGCCGTGGGAGCCGGCAAGGCAGGGTTGTGGCCGAAGGCTAGGCGCCCATAGCCGTGAGAATCGCGGCAGCGACGGTGGCCGCGGTTACGGTCTGGCTGCCGTTGTTGTTGGGAGGAGGCGGCGGATCGTTGCCGCCGGGGCCGGCGAAAACGGGCGCTGCGAGGAGGGCAAATGCTGCGGACAGAACTGCGACGCGAAGAGTCTTCTTCATGGGTGATATGTCCTTTGGGCGCCAGTCGGCGCACCCCGAGACTAACCCGAAGCGGCGTGGATCACTGAGGGTATCTACATTTTTCTTGGTAAGCCGAAAACGCGCACGAAAGTAGGCAAGAGCGTTGCTGGATATAACTACTTACAGATCAACGCAGATGTTACTTAAGTAGTCCCCCTTACTACTAATGGACCGTGAACAGGGTCAAAACGAGTTGCTGGTTACATTACCAGACGCGGCAGCTTTTGACGGGAGCCATGGGCTGACCGGGCTTGCATCCGAAGGCGTGGGCAAATTCCGGCAAGTTTACGATGACGCCGCGCACACGCAGCGCATCGGGGGAATGCGGATCGACGTTGGCGAGCATACGAAGGAATTCCGGGCGCTCGTTGGTGCACCAGTTCTGGGCGTAGCCAAGGAAGAACTGCTGCAGCGGGGAAAAGGATTTTTCCGCTTCCTGCTCCGGCGTGTCGGCGGCGGGGGAACCTGCGGCGAGGCGCGCCATGAGCGCCATGAAGGCAATGCGCGCGCCGCCATTATCGGCGGTGTTCTCTCCAAGGGTGAGCTTGCCATTGACCTTGACGTCGTCGACGGCGGTGAACTGGCTGTACTCGTTGTCGATGCAGCCGGTCCTCTCTTCGAAATTCTTCTTGTCTTGGGCGGTCCACCAGTCATGCAGATTGCCATTGGCGTCGAACTTCGCGCCCTGGTCGTCGAAGCCGTGCGTGAGCTCGTGCCCCACGACGGCGCCGATGTGGCCGTAGTTGGTGGCGTCGCTGGCATCTTTGTCGTAGAAGGCGGGCTGCAAAATGCCCGCGGGGAAATTGATGTTGTTCATGGACGGATCGTAATAGGCATTGACGGTGGGCGGGGTCATTTGCCATTCCTGGCGATCGACGGGCTTGCCGATTTTGTTCAGCTGGCGCGCGACTTCGAATTCGCGCGCGCGGACGGAGTTGCCGAGCGCATCGCCGGGCTGGATTTCGAGCTTCGAGTAGTCGCGCCATTGATCCGGGTAGCCGATTTTGTCCGCGACAGCACGCAGCTTCTCTTTGGCCTTCACTTTGGTTTCGGGGCTCATCCAGTCGATGGCGTCGATGTCCTTGCCCATGGCGGCTTCGATGTCGTGGACTTCGCGCAGCGTGGAAGCTTTCATGTCCGGCGTGAAGTACTGGGCGACGTAAAGTTTGCCGAGGGCTTCGCCGAGTGAGCCGTCGGTGGCCTGGACGCAGCGCTTCCAGCGGGCCTGCTGCTCGGGCGTGCCGGTGAGCTTGCGGCCGTAGAAGTCGAAGTTCTCCTCGTCAAAGGGGTGGGGAAGGCGCATGGCAAACGAGTCGGCGAGATGGGCGCGCAGATAAGCCTGAATGGTCGCCAGATCGGTGTCGGCGATGGTCTTGTTGAGCGCGGGGAAGAAATCGGGAGCGACGACGTTGAGCTCCTGGACGGAAGGGGAGCCCATCATCTCGATGTATTGGGCGGTGTCGATAGCGGGCGCGGTGGTCGAGAAACTGGTGAGCGACATCATGTGGTAGACCTTGTCGGGATCGCGACGCTCGACGTTGCCCTGCGAGGCTTTGGCCAGAGAGGTTTCGAGGTCCAGGATTTTCTGCGCTTCAGTCTGCGCGGTGTCGGGCTGATCGCCCAGCAGCTTCAGCATATTCGCGACGTGAGCCACATACTGCTTGCGGAGTTCGACACTCTTGTCGTCGGTGCGGAGGTAGTAATCCTTTTCGGGAAGGCCGAGGCCGCTCTGGTCGATGTAGGCAATCTCGCGGGTCGCGTCTTTGTAGTCCTGCTGGGAGCCGTAATCGAAGAAGACGCCGACGCTCATGCGGTTGAGACGAGCGATCAGGGCGGGCAACTCTTCTTTAGAGTGGAGGGCGGCGATGCGATCCAGCTCGGGCTGGATGGCGGAGAGGCCGCGCTTGTCGATGGCGCCGGTGTCCATGCAGGCGGAATAGTAGTCGCCGATCTTCTGCTCATTGGTGCCGGCAGCGGCGTGAGCGGCTGCGGCTTTTTCGACGATTTGATGCAGCGCCTGAGTATTGAACTCGAAGAGATTGGCGAACTGATCGAATGCCGGCAGATCGGAGGGAATGGGATGGAGCTTGGCGAAATTGCCGCAGGCGTACTGATAAAAGTCGGCACAGGGATCGGCGGTTTTATCCATCGCGGCGGAGTCGAAGCCGGGAATCGGGCTGTATTGCGGAGCGTCGCCGGCGGGAGCCGCGGTTTGAGCTGGGCAGGTGAGGGTGACAAGGAACAGACAGCCAGCGGCGGCCAATAAGGGATTGCGCATGCATCTCCTCCAGAAAGCAACCACCGATGATACCCGACGGAAGGGGCGCGGAGTTCTGGCGGGGCTTGTTGGCAGCCGGATTTGTGGTCAGATGCCGCGGATTCGCCACGAAAATGCGAGAGCCGGCCGGCTCAGGGCAGATCGCCAGGGGCGATCCATCTTTGGGCTGCCCGGGCAGATCGAAACTGCTCGACGGTTTTGATGCAATCATGGTGTTGGCAGGCGGCTGAATACGGATGCACCCAGAGACCCATTTCGCGCCCGGGCAGACGCTGCTGATCGACGCCGACGACACGCTGTGGGAGAACAACATCTATTTCGAGCGCGCGATTGCGGCGTTTATTTCTTATCTCGACCACAAGGAATACACGCGGGAGGAAGTGCGCGAACGGCTGAACGAAGTGGAGCGGGAAAATGTGCGCCTGCATGGGTACGGGCTGACGAGCTTTCGGCGCGCGCTGGTGACGTGCTTTGAGAGCCTGACGACGGGGCCGATCACTCCGGCGAAGCACGAGCGGATTATGAGCTTCGCGCAGTCGATCGCCGACCAGGAGATTGAGCTGCTGGAAGGCGTGGCGGAGACGCTGCCGGTGCTTTCTTCGCGGCACAAGCTGATTTTGATGACGAAGGGCAACCAGGTGGAACAGCTGGATAAGCTAGCGCGGTCGGGGGTGCGGGAGCATTTCGCGGATGTGGAAGTGCCGAAGGAGAAGGATCCGGGTGCGTACCGGGAAGTGTGCGCGAAGTACAAGCTTGCGCCGGGGACGACATGGATGATTGGAAATAGCCCGAAGTCGGATATTAATCCGGCGCTGGCTTGCGGGCTGCATGCGGTGTTTATCCATCACCCGCATACGTGGGTACTGGAGCACGAGGTGCTGGACTCGGCACCGGCTGGACAGCGGTTGCTGGAGGTGGAGAGTTTTGCCGGGTTGCTGGAGTATTTCTGAGGGTCAAACTGCGGCGGCAGTTTGCAGGGCGAGTTCTTCGAGCAGGGCGCGGACTTCAAGGAGGATTTCTTCGGGCTTGGTTGCGGTGAGCGGGAAGCGCAGGATGCCCTGGGGCGTGAATTGCGCGCCGCGTTTGGCGTTCTTTGAGACGAGCTTCATGAGGCGGGCGGGGTCGACAGCGGCGGTTTCAGTGAAGCGGATGTGGAGCTGGTCGCGCTTGCGGTCGACCTGGGCGACGCCGATTTTCTCGCATTCGATGCGGAGGCGCGCGGCCTGGAGCAGATGGGCAACGCTGGTGGGGAGCGGGCCGTAGCGGTCTTCGAGCTCGGAGCGGACTCCTTCGAGGGCGCCATCGCTGTCGATGCCGGCGATCCGCTTGTACATGCGGAGGCGTTGGTTTTCTTCGGATATGTAACTTTCATCGATACGTAATGCGATGCCGAGCGAAAGCTGGACGGCGGGGCGCTCGACGCGCTCTTCGCCTTTGAGGCGGCTGACCGCTTCTTCGAGCATGGAGGTATACATTTCGAAGCCAACGGCTTCGATGTGGCCGCTCTGCTCGCCACCGAGGAGATTGCCTGCGCCACGGAGCTCGAGGTCGAGGGCGGCGATTTTGAAACCGGCGCCGAGGTCGGAGAATTCCTTGAGGGCGGCGAGGCGACGGCGGGCCACTTCGGTCAGCTCCTGCTCGGGCGGGATGAGGAGATATGCGTAGGCGCGGCGATTGGAGCGTCCGACGCGGCCCCGCAATTGATACAGCTCCGAAAGGCCGTGGCGATCGGCGCGGTTGACGATCATGGTGTTGGCGAGCGGGATGTCGAGGCCGTTTTCGATGATCGTCGTGGCGACGAGAACGTCGTACTCGTGATTCATGAAGGCAAGCATGACTCTCTCGAGTTCAGTCTCATTCATCTGGCCGTGGCCGACGATGACGCGCGCCGAGGGGACGAGTTCCTGGATTTTTGCGGCGATTTCGTAGATGGTTTCGACACGATTGTGGACGAAGTAGATCTGGCCGCCGCGCTCGAGTTCGACTTCGACGGCGGAGCGGATGAGCTTCTCGTCGAATTTGGCAACGACGGTCTGGATGGCCATGCGATCGCGGGGCGGGGTTTCGATGACGCTCATATCGCGCAGGCCGACCAGCGACATGTGGAGCGTGCGCGGAATGGGCGTGGCGGACATGGCGATAACGTCGATCTCACGGCGCATCTGCTTGAGGCGCTCTTTGTGGCGGACGCCGAAGCGCTGCTCTTCATCGACCACGAGGAGGCCGAGGTCATGGAACTTGATGTCCTTCGAGAGGAGGCGATGGGTGCCGATGAGGATGTCGACGCGGCCGCTTTCGACCTGCTCGAGGATCAGCTTCTGCTCTTTGGGTGTGCGGAAGCGGGAGATCATTTCGATGTTGATGGGAAATTGGCGGAAGCGGATCTTGAAGGTCTCGAAATGCTGAAAGGCGAGGATGGTGGTGGGGGTGAGGACGGCGACCTGGCGGCCATCCTGCACGGCTTTGAAGGCGGCGCGCATGGCGACTTCGGTTTTGCCGTAGCCGACGTCGCCCACGAGCAGGCGATCCATGGGCAGGGTTGATTCCATGTCGCGCTTGATGTCGGCGATGGCGGAGATCTGGTCGTCGGTCTCGGTGAAGTCGAAAGCGTCTTCGAACTCGCGCTGGAATTCGTTGTCGACGGGGAAGGCGTGGCCTTCGGCAGCTTTGCGCTGGGCGTAAAGCTTGAGGAGCTCGTCGGCCATATCCTCCATGGCCTTGCGCACGCGGGCTTTGGTTTTGGCCCATTGCTGCGAGCCGAGGCGGTTGAGGACGGGTGCGGGTCCGGCTTCGGTGGAGCGGTATTTCTGGATGAGGTCGAGGCGCGTGAGGGGGACGTAGAGGCGCGCGCCCTCAGCGAACTCGAGGATCATGAATTCGAGCGAGATGCCGTCCTGCTCGATTTCGCGCAGGCCCTGGTAGCGGGCGATGCCGTGCTCGACGTGGACGACGTAATCGCCGACGGTGAGGTCGCGGAAGTCAGAGACAAACGCGGCGGTTTTAGATTTTTTCGGCGCGGGGCGCGCGGTGACGTCGGCTTCGTCGAAGAAATCCTGCGCACCAAAGAGGACGAGGCGTGCCTCGGGCAGACTGACGCCGGTGGCGAGCGCGGTGCGCAGAATGACGGGCGTGCGCAGGTCGCCGGCGAGGTAGCTGGATTCGTCGTAGATGTTCTCGCTGCCCGCGTGCTGGATGCGGCTGCCGAGGCGGTAGGGGACCTCGTATTCGCGGAGGAGATTGGCGAGGCGCTCGACTTCGCCCTGGTTGGGCGCGACCAGCAACGTGCGGACATCCTGGTTCATCAGGTTGCGGATCTGCTCGATCAGAGCGGGGATGGAGCCGTGGAAACGCAGTGTGGGGCGCGAGGTGAATTCAATTTCACCAAGGGTCTGGTCTTCTTCGAGGACGTCGACTACGCCGAGCTGATCGATGTCGAGGCCGGGATGCGAGGTCAGTTGGGCCTGGAGGACTTCGGGGCGGAGGTAGATGTCCGCGGGCGTGATGAGCGACCCGATGCTGGAGCGGTCGTGGCGCTGCTCAACTTTGCTCCACCAGCGGTCGATCTGGTTCTTGATCATCGCTGGCTCTTCGACGAGGAGGGCGGAGCGCGGGAAGAGGTCGAGAAGGGTTCCGGTGGCGCGGCTGACGCCGGCGAAAAATTCCCAGCCGGGAAAGACGGAGACGCCACCGGCGGCGATGGCTTCTTCGACCAGCTCGGGGTCGTCGGTGGATTCGATGCGCTCGCCGCTGAGGCGCGTGTGGACGGCGGCGAGGAGGCGCTCGGTGACGGGAGTTTCGGTGAGCGGCAGCAGGCGGGCTTCGTCGAGAGGCGCAGCGGAGCGCTGGGTTTCGGGATCGAATTTGCGGATGGACTCGATTTCGTCGCCGAAAAACTCAAAGCGCACGGGGCGATCGGCTTCGGGCGAGTAGATGTCGAGGATGCCGCCGCGGCGGGTGAACTGGCCGGGCATCTCGACAATGTCGTTGCGGGTGTAGCCGATGCTGGTGAGGTGGGCGAGAAGGGTATCGACGTCGACTTCTTCGCCGCGGCGGAGAATCTGGGCGAGGCCTGCATAGAAGGGCGCAGGGAAGAGCTTCATCGCGGCCGATTCGACCGGCGCGACGACGATGGAGGCTTCGCCGGTGGCGATTTTCCAGAGGGTTTTGGCGCGTTGTTCCTGGATGTCAGGGTGGGGTGAAAGATTTTCAAAAGGCAGGACGTCGTGGGCGGGCAGACGGAGCACGCGATCGGCGGGAATGGCTCCGGTGAGGTCGCAACCGGCGCGCAGGGCGAGGTGCATGGCGTCGGCGGCCTTGTTGTCGGCGACGATGACGACGGTGGGGACCTGAGCGGCGCGGGCGAAGAGGGGAATGTAGAGGGCGCGGGCGGTTGAGGTGAGTCCAGAGACACGACGACGCCCACGGGCAAGAGCCAAGTGCCTTCTTGCCTGTTCGAAGGCGGGAGAATTCTCCAGGTCCGCCAACAACTCGCGGACAAAGGGGAGGATCATGCGGGTTCCAGTTTAGCAGCGTAGCGCGGCGTCGCTGCAGTACCGAAGTGAGGGGGCGATGATGACTTTGGAGGGGTGTAAAGGTGCCGGATTCGCGGCTCAACCCGTCCTGCCGAGTTGTCCTAGAATCGAAGCATGTCCTATGCGGCGGCACTCGACAGTCTTCATGCGCGGGTAGGTGAGCTGCATGCCGCGCCGGGCGAGCCGCGACGGAAGTTTCGGCTGGAGGAGATGCGGACGCTGGTGGAGGCTCTCGGGCATCCGGAACGACGGTTTCGTTCGGTTCTGATTGCCGGGACGAATGGCAAAGGATCGACCGCGGCGACGCTGGCGGCGATTCTGAAGAGCGCTGGGTTCAAATGCGGGCTATACACCTCACCGCACCTGGTGCGGGTGAATGAGCGAATCAGGATCGATGGAGAGGCGATCGGCGACGAGGATTTCGCGCGGCACTATTTTCGCGTGGATGATTGCGCGCAGGGCCTGGTGAATGAAGGAAAGCTGCCGGGGCATCCGAGCTTTTTTGAGGCGCTGACGGCGGTGGGCTTCGAGGCGTTTGCCGATGGGCAGGTGGACCTGGCGGTGCTCGAAGTGGGGATGGGCGGGCGGCTGGATGCGACAAACGTCGTGGATCCGCTGATTTCGGTGATCACCGACATTTCCCTCGACCACACGGAGTGGCTGGGCGAGACGATTCCGCTGATCGCTCGCGAGAAAGCCGGAATTCTGCGTCAGGGTGGGACGTTGGTGACGCTGCCGCAGCATCCCGAGGCGAACCAGACGATTGGAGAGGTGGCGGCGGAGCTGGATGTGCGGGGGGTCAACGCGGCGGAATTTGTACCAAGCGTTCCGCGCTCAGCGTTCAGCGTTCAGGAAAATCTGCTGCGCAATCAGTATTCGCTGTGCGTCAAAGGCGAGCCGCTCAAGGTGGATTCTCCGCTGGCGGGGGAGCATCAGCGGCGGAACATCGCGCTGGCGATTGCGGCGGCGGTGGAATTAAGTAACAGTCACGGTTTCACAATAACGCCGGTGCAGATTGCCGAGGGAATTCGGCAGACGCAATGGCCTGGAAGACTAGAGCGGATGCAGGTGGCAGGCAAGGCCGACGTGCTGCTGGACGTGGCGCACAACCCGGCAGGAGCGTGGGCGCTGCGGGCGGCGCTTTCTTCGCTTGGGTATGCGGAGTCGACTCGCGGAAAACGTGTGCTGGTTTTCGGGTGCATGAAAGACAAGGCCTACCAGGAGATGGCGCAGATCCTTTTCCCGCTGTTCGACCTGGTGATTGCAACGCCGGTGGAGTCGCCGCGTTCGGCCAGCGCGGAGGATATCGTCGCAGCAGCGCAAAAGACCGGGGTGCGGGCGATCGCTGCGAGAGATGGGCAGGAGGCACTGGAAAGCGCATGGGCTGAGGCTCCGCGCGACGGGTTGGTCGTGGTGGCTGGATCGGTGTATCTGGTGGGTGAAGTGCGGCCGATGCTCGAGCGCGTTGCGGCGGAGACGCGATGAACACGATTGCGCCGCTGGGCCCGAGGCCGAACCCGGTGCCGTTGCGTGAACGGCTGGTGAGTTATTTGTTGCTAACCCCGGTGTTTTTCCTGGCGACAGCGTTCTTTGGAAGTCTGGCACTGGCGGCGTCCTTGTTTGAGAAGGACGGGCGCCGGCAGCACCGGATTGCGCAGGCGTGGGCGCGAGTCAGCGTGGCGTTGAGCGGCGCCGAGGTGACGGTTCTAAACGGCGAGCGTCTGAAGGCGCAGCCGGCCGTGTATGTGTCGAACCACCTGTCCTATATGGATACGCCGGTACTCTTCAGCGCACTGAAATTCCAGTTTCGGATTGTGGCGAAGAGCGGTCTGCTGAAGGTGCCGTTCATCGGGTGGTGGCTGCGGAGGTCGGGACAGGTTTCAGTGGATGTGGGGAATCCGCGGGCGTCGATTGCCAGCCTGGCGAGCGCGGTACGGACGCTGAAGGGCGGGATGCCGCTGGTGATTTTCCCGGAGGGCGGGCGCATGGAAAGTGGAGAACCGGGAAAATTTCTGAAGGGGCCGGCGTTCATGGCGATTCGCGCGCAGGTAGCGGTGATACCGATGGCGCTGATTGGCACGTACGAGATTCTGCCCGGTCATTCGACCGTGGTTCATCCGGCGCCGGTGAGGCTGGTGGTGGGTGAGGAGATCGGAACGCGGGGAATGACAATCAGGCAAGTGGAGGAATTGACGACGCGACTGGAGGAAGCGGTCGCCGCACTGTATTATGAGCACTCCTGGCGGAAAAAACCGGCGGATCTGGTCGCGAGGCCGGGAAATGCTGTTGCAGTTCGTTCCCCTGCGCCGCACAATAGCATATCGAATCCGACGCTGGACGTTGGGAGTCTGGAAGAGGGAACGATTTCTCGGAACCTGCACGAAACCGAGGGGGCGCGGAGACCATGAAAGCACCACGCATCGCGATTCCGGAACCCAATTTCGCGGACAAGGAATACTGCGAGCGCTCGTGGCCGCAATATGCGCGCGCGGTGGAGTTTGCCGGGGGTGTGCCGGTCAAAGTGCCGCTGCGGGATTCGCCGGCGAAGGTGGCACAGCTGGTGGCATCGTGCGAAGGCGTGCTGCTGCCGGGGAGTCCAGCGGATGTGAATCCGCAAAAATACGGTGAAGAGGCGCTGGCCGATTGCGCGGCGGCGGACGCGGCGCGCGAAGCGGTCGACGAGTTGCTGTTGCAGGACGCGTCGAATCTGTACAAGCCGCTGCTGGGGATTTGTTACGGGTTCCAGGCGCTGAATGTGTGGCGGGGCGGAACGCTGGTGCAGCATCTGAAAACGGCGGTAGATCATTCGGCGAACCGAACGGTGGCGGAAGCGCACGCGATCGAAGTGGAAACGCGCTCGCGGCTGCGACGTATTTTGGGGCTGGGAACAAGAACCACGCTGATGGTGAACAGCAGCCATCATCAGGCCGTGGCGGTGCTGGGCGATGGGCTGGTGCGTTCGGCCTGGTCGCCGGACGACGGCGTGGTGGAAGCGGCCGAAGGGCATGGCGACCAGTTCCTGATGGGCGTGCAGTGGCATCCGGAGCGCGTGCTGGAGGAGAACAAGGCGGCGCAGTGCCTGTTCCAGTCGTTTGTGGACGCCGCGTCGGCCTGGGAGCCACGCATGATCAGCGAATCGGTCGCGGACTGAAGGCAGGCAACAGGGAACAGGGAATAGATCGAGCCCCAAAACTCGATGAGCGCAAATCCGGGCCGCTAAGAATTCCTAAGCCATGAAACAAGCGACGGACAATCGATTCAGCCTGGACGTGGCGGAGCTGGATGCGCGGGCGGTCGAGCAGTTTGAGGTGTACCTCGCGCTGCTGATGAAGTGGAATGCGCGCATGAATCTGACGGCGGCGCGCAAGCCGGAGGAGATTGTCCGCAGGCATTTCGCGGAGTCGATCTTCGCGGCGCAACAAATTCCGAAACAGGCGAAGACGCTGCTGGATTTTGGTTCGGGCGCGGGATTTCCGGGAATTCCGATCGCGATTTGCCGCCCGAAGATCGGCGTCACTCTGGCGGAGTCGCAGGGGAAGAAGGCGGCATTTCTGCGTGAGGCGGTGCGGATGCTGGGATTGAAAGCGGAGGTTTGGGCCGGGCGCGTCGAGGAAATGGCCGAGGAGCGGGTCTTCGATGCGGTCACGCTGCGCGCCGTCGACAAGATGGGGGCAGCGTGCAAGGCAGCCGTGAGCCGGCTGGCAATCGCCGGGTGGATGGGGGTGTTTACGACGCTGAGGATGGAGGCATCGCTGGAAAAGCTGAAGGGCATCCGGTGGGAAGCCGCCGTACCGATTCCGGGGTCGGAGCGGGGAATATTAAAGACAGGGCTCAGGAATTCCGTGTAAATTTTTGAAAGCGTCTGAGGCGTTGGCGCGCATCTCACGGCCAGGAGGATCCCGGCATGCGCCGCCAATGGCAGGTTGGACTGGGTTTGCTGTCGGTAGTGATGGTCGCGCAATTGGGCAGTGGTTGTGGCGCGCAGACGGTTTCGGTTTCGGATACCGCGCAGGACAGCTTCTCGGGAACGGCTCCTGTGGGAGCGGCTCAGGCGATCGGATCGTGCACGACCCCAAACCCGAACCCGAATCCCAATCCGCAGTCGTTTGCCGCGGTCGCCGACTTCAATGGCGATTGCAAGAGTGACATCCTCTGGCGCAACACCACCACCCAGCAGGTCTATGAGTGGTTCATGAACGGGATCACATCCTCCGGCGGCGGCAGCCCCGGCACACCCACGTCGGACTGGGTGATTCAGGGCGCCGGCGATTTCAACGGCGATGGCAAGGCCGACATCCTCTGGCGCAACGCCACCTCCGGCGAGGTCTACGTCTGGCTGATGGACGGGACCACGCTGACCGGCGGCGGCAGCCTGGGCGTCGTCTCCTCGGACTGGGTCATTGAGGGGGTCGGCGATTTCAACGGCGATGGCAAAGCCGACATCCTGTGGTGGAACAGCAGCAACGGACAGGTCTACCTCTGGTTCATCAACGGAACTACCGTGTCCAGCGGCGGAGCCGTCAGCTCCGTCTCCTCCGGCTGGGTCATTCAGGGCATCGGCGACTTCAACGGCGATGGCAAGGCCGACGTCCTGTGGCGGAACAGCAGCAACGGACAGGTCTACGTCTGGCTGATGAACGGGACCACGATTGCGAGCGGCGGAGGCCTCAGCGACGTCTCCTCCGACTGGGTCATTCAGGGCATCGGCGATTTCGACGGCAACGGCAAGAGCGACATTCTGTGGCGGAACAGCATCACTGGTCAGATCTACCTCTGGTTCATGAACGGAACCACGAGAGCGAGCGGCGGCGCCATCAGCGACGTCTCCTCCGCGTGGGTCATTCAGGGCATCGGCGACTACGATGGCAGCGGCCGAGCCGGCATCCTGTGGAGGAACACCAGTACGGAGCAGGTCTACATCTGGTTGATGAACGGCGCGGCAATCACCAGCCAGGGGAGCCCCGGCACACCCGCCGCTGGCTGGCAGATCGCTCCCCTGACGGTGCAGACTACGGCCGCGGCGCGGGGAGTCGACGTCACCACCTATCACTTCGACAACGGAAGGACGGGGCTGAACCCGAACGAGACGACGCTGACGTCGAGCAACGTGACTGCGACGAAATTCGGCCTGCTGTACCTGCTGGGAGTCGATGGGGTCGTGGATGCGCAGCCTCTTTACCTGTCGAACCTGACGGCGGGCGGCCGGCAGCGCAATGTTGTGTATGCGGTAACGGAACACGACAGCGTTTATGCCTTCGACGCGGACACCGGCGCGCAGATCTGGATGACTTCGATCCTCGGCGCCAATGAGACCACCAGCGGGGATCACGGGTGCTCGCAAATCACGCCGGAGATCGGGATCACTTCGACGCCGGCGATCGACCGCACCGCCGGGCCGAATGGAACGATTTTTGTCGTCGGTATGTCGCTGGATCAATCCGGCGTCTACCACCAGCGGCTGCATGCGCTGGACGTGACCACCGGCGCGGAACGTCCCGGTAGTCCGACAGAAATTCAGGCGAAGTATCCCGGCACGGGCGAGAACAGTTCTGGCGGCAACGTGGTTTTCGACCCCAGCCAGTACGCAGAGCGCGTGGGACTGCTGCTGATGAACGGGACGATCTATATGGGCTGGACGTCGCATTGCGACATTGATCCCTACACCGGCTGGCTGATGGCCTACAGCGAATCGACGCTGGCACAGACCAGTGTGCTAAACCTGACGCCGAACGGCAGCGAGGGCTCGATTTGGATGGCAGGCACCGGCCTGGCCGCGGATTCCAGTGGGAACATCTATTTTCTCGATGCGAACGGGACCTTCGACAGCACTCTCAACGCGAACGGCTTCCCAGCGAACAACGATTTCGGCAACGCGTTTCTGAAAATATCAACGACCGGCGGAAAACTGGCGGTCGCTGATTATTTCGAAACCTATAACGGGATTTCCGAGTCAAGCCAGGACGAGGATCTTGGGTCAGGCGGCGCCCTGGTGCTGCCGGACATTACGGATTCATCGGGCACGGTTCATCACCTGGCGGTAGGCGCCGGAAAAGACCAGAACATCTATGTGGTGAATCGGGACTCGATGGGCAAGTACAACTCGCAAAACAACAGCGCGCTGTACCAGGAGATTGCGACACCGATCGGCGGCGTGTGGTCGATGCCAGCGTATTTCAACAACACGGTGTACTACGGCGCGGTGAGCGACAACCTGAAGGCGTTTCCAATCGTCAACGCGAAACTAGCCACCAGCGCGAGCGTGAAGAGCGCGAACACATTTGCGTATCCTGGAACGACGCCGGCGGTCAGCGCCAACGGGACGACGAATGGGATCGTGTGGGCGGTGGAGAATTCGTCACCGGCAGTGTTACATGCTTTCGACGCGACCACGCTGCAGGAGCTCTACAACAGTAATCAGGCGGCGAATAATCGCGATCACTTCGGCAGCGGAAACAAGTTCATCGCGCCGATGGAAGTGAACGGCAAGGTGTTTGTGGGTACGCCGAATGCAGTGGCCGTCTTCGGGCTGCTGCCGTAAGGCAAGCGCAGACGCGAACCACTCCGCCGAGCGACTGCGGGAAGCGCCCTGCTTAATCCACCCCGTTGGGATTCTGTGACACGTTCCGCGCATTGGTGACGTTGTCCGGCTCATCGGTAAACGTCTTGCCTTCGTGGTAGGCGTACTTCTTGTACCAGGAGCCGACCTTGCGAATGCAATCCTGCCAGCCATCCGCCCACGTGACCTGGGCTTCGCCGTGGGCATAGACCCACGTGCCGCGCTCGTGTTCGAGGTCGTTCATGGTGCGCGTGGCAGTGCCGTCGTCGTTGAGGGTGATGTAGAAGTTCTCTCCATTGCCCTCGCCGACTTCCCATTTGCCGAGGAAGTGGGCGCGCGACGGGCCTGGAACGCTGATCAGGCCCTCGGGAACCGCCCCAGGAAACTCGAGGCGCTGGATGCTGTCGAGGTTGATGGTCTGCCGGTGGCCGTCCTTGAAGACGATGACGAGGGAGTTGGATTTGGATCCGGCTTGGGCAAAGGTCGCGGGAAGCGCAAAAAGAATGGCAAGAGCGAGGGCGACAGCGCTTAGGAATTTAAGCATTCGAGTCTCCTTTGCAGCAGCGGCGCGGCAGGTGAGGGCGTGGACCGCACCGTTGTGAAGTACGCGGTGGAGCGGAATTTGGTTCCATCCTAACCGCGTCGCCCCATCGGGCGCAGAATGCCCGAGCCGATTCCTTGCGAGCGGGCTGGGCGCGATCAGACCTGATATTGGAGGACGGCCTTCTGGACGCGGTTGACCATGGGCGTGAGCACCTTCATCAATTCTGTGGTGCGGCGCACGACGCTCTCGTTCTGCTCGGTCATGGCAGCCACCTGGGTGATGTTTTTGCTGATTTCGTTCATCGCCTCGGTTTGCTGCGAGGAGGAGTTGGCAATCTCGGAGACGCGGCGCACGGCATCGCCCATCAGGCGATTGATGCCGTCGAGGGTTTCCCTGGCTTCCTGGACCATGGAGACGCTTTCGGTCACCTGAGCGTCGCCGGCTCGCATGCCGCTAATGGCCCGCTCGCTGTCCCCTTTGATTTTGACGATCAGGGCGTCGATGTTGGCGGTGGCCTTCATGGTGCGATCGGCCAGGTTGCGGACCTCGGTAGCAACGACGGCAAAGCCACGTCCTGCAGCGCCGGCGCGCGCCGCTTCAATCGAAGCATTGAGAGCCAGCAGATTGGTCTGGTCGGCAATTTCGCGGATGACGCCGGCGATCTGTCCCACTTCGGCTGAAGTGGCGCCCAGTGCTTCGACTTCAGCGGACGCGCCTTTGATGGCCTCGGCAAGCGAATGTATCTGGCTGGCCGCACGCTGCGAAATGCCCGCGCCTTCGGTGGCCTTTTGACCGGTGTCCCCGACGGTTTTCTCCGTGCTGTGCAGGTGTTCGGAGACTTCCCGGATGGTCATCTCGAGTTCGGCGGCGGCAGCGGCCACCGACGATGTCGCGGCGCTCTGGGAGTTAGCCGCCTGATCGATTTCGAGGACGCCTTTCAGGACATCCTCAGTCCCGCTCTGCACGCAGATCACGGCATCGCTGACGGAAAGCACGGTGGCCTGGACCCAGGCGGTCAGCAAGCTGAGCTTGCGGCCGATGGCGCCGGCAATGTCTTCCCCGTCGACGGCGCAGCGGTGGGTGAGGTCACCAGTTGAGAGGATGCTGTCAAGAGACGCTTCGATCACACGCAGATCGCGGCGTTGTTTGGGAAGGCTCCAAAGCAGCGCGAGAAGCCCGCAGGCGACGGAGACGGCAAAGCCTGACTCCGCAGCGATCCGCAGGACGGAACTGCCGGGATTCATCAATGCCGCAAAGCCAACAGCGGCGGAAACGAAGGCCAGCACGAGAGCAGCGCCAACCTGAACGCCTGGACCAGTCGCGCGCCGCAGCCGGGCAGAACGGACGTTCACGGCGCGACCGTCCTCGATTTTCAGCGAGCGATCGCCCTCGCGCATGCGTCGATAGACCTCGCTGGCGGCCTGAATCTGCTCGCGCGTGGGCTTGACGCGAATGGACTGGTAGCCGACGATTCGGCCGTGCTCGCGCACCGGCGAAGCGTTGGCCACGACCCAGTAAAAGCCGCCGTCGCTGCGGCGGTTCTTCACCACGGCCTGCCACGGACGTCCGGCCTTGAGCGACTTCCACAAGTCGGCAAAGGCTTCGCGCGGCATGTCAGGATGGCGCACGAGGTTATGCGGCTTGCCGATCATGTCCTCGACGCGGTAGGCGCTGATTTCAGCAAACGCCGCGTTGGCCTCGGTGATGCGCCCCTTGAGATCGGTCTGCGAATGGATAAAAACGCCTTCCGGAACGACGGTCTCGATATTGGTGGTGTGCACACGCACGGTGGACGCAGCCATAGAAATCCCTCAGGCTTGATCATCGGAAGAAAACCGAGAATCTTGAGCGGTTGCAGAGCGGACTCCGATCCACCGGCTGTGGGATATTGTTTGCAAGCAGAGATTTGGGAGGCGCACGTGGCCAGCGATGGAACAAACCGTGAAAAGACGCGTGAAACGTCGCAACGCTCCCCGTGCAGCTCCGGTTCGGAGAATCCCTATCTCCGGATCTTCAAGTCGAACGTCTATGTTCGCAATCACGATCGCAGCCTCGAGTTCTACGTCGGGCAGCTTGGGTTCTGCGTGCTGGCGGACAGCCGGTTTGAGTTCGGCCGCTGGATCGCGATTGCCCCTCCCGATGGCAGCGCGATCCTGGCGCTGATCGCTCCGCGGCGCGGCTCGGAGAATTACCGCCTGATCGGCCGTCACACGCACATTGCCTTCATCGCCGAGGACGTCAACGCGACGTACGAGCTGTGGCAGAGCCGCGGCGTGAAATTCGTGCAGCCGCCGCAGCCGCAGCTTTGGGGTGGAACGTTTGCCACCTTCCAGGACATCGACGGCAACGTCTTCGAGCTGCTGGGCTCCGATGAGATGAGCCGCGAGATCGAGGCGCAGCGACGCGAAGCCAGCGAACGCATCGAGCAGGAACGGCGCGTGGCGCAGGAGCTGGAGATCGCCAAACAGGTGCAGGCAAGGCTGTTTCCGCAAGGAGCTCCGGCGCTGAAAACGCTGGATTATGCCGGCGTTTGCATCCAGGCTCGGCATGTTGGCGGCGATTATTATGACTTCCTTTCTCTTGGGCCCACTGAGATCGGCCTGCTGATTGGCGACATTTCCGGGAAAGGCATTGCTGCCGCGTTGCTGATGGCCAATCTGCAGGCCAATCTGCGCAGCCAGCTGGCCATGGCTCGGCAGCAACCACAGCTTTTCCTGAAGACGGTGAACCAGATTTTCTTCGACAACACGGTCGAGAGCGCCTATTCGACGATCTTCTTCGCCGAGTATTGCGATGAATCTCAAAAGTTGCGCTACGCCAATTGCGGCCATCTGGCTGGACTTCTGTTGCGGGCCAACGGTGCGCTTGAAGAGCTGCATTCCACTGGTACGGTGCTGGGAATGTTCCGCAACTGGGATGGACACACAGGCGAATGCCAGCTCGCGACCGGCGACACGCTGGCTCTCTACACCGACGGCGTGACGGAAGCCAGCGATGCGAAGGGTGAGGAATTCGGGCAGCAGGGATTGATCGCGTCTCTGCGGCACAACGCCTCTCTCGACGCGAAGGCGACGGTCGATGCGGTTCTGCGGGAAATCCAGGAGTACAGCGCTGGCGAGCAGGCCGACGACATCACGCTGATTGTGGCTCGATGCAAGCGCGCGCCGAAATCGCGCAAGCCGGCGAAGAAAAAACGGGCCCTCCAAAAGAGGGCCTGATTGCGCCGCTCGCCGCATAGTTGAAATCGCGCCCAAGCTGTTTGCCAACACCCCTACCCTCCTCGAATTCTGCATGTGTATGAAAACAGGCGCTTTGAGTTTCTTGGTTTTCGCAAGTGTTTGAAAACAGGGTGTTTGTTTGAGGTCCTCAAAAGCCGGTAGCCCGTAGCCGGTAGCCAGTAAGTTGGCTGCGAGAACGAGAACGATAGAAACGAAGAGCGGCCCCCCTACCCTCCCTTGAATCTGCATGTGTATGAAAACAGGGGCGTTAGAATTGTACGTCCGCGCAAGTTATTGAAACAACAG
>JBAVUB010000336.1:0-1521 GCA_049696575.1 Acidobacteriaceae bacterium
AAACAAATCAGTTCGCTCCGACGAGCGCGGAAGTTTGGCTAATCGGGAAAGCCGTTCTGGTCGGCGGCGGTTTGGAAAACCGCCGCCTCGACATGACAGAGGAGGTCGGCCTTCACAAAAAACCGGAACTGCAACGGTCTAAAGAACCGTCGCCCGTGAGCACTTTCTCAGTCGGCGGGCAAAACTCTCGTGTTCGTGGTCATTGCGAGCAACCATTCGGTTGAAAGCCGAAGAGGCGTGCTCATACTAAGGAACTAGCGAACTTCGACGATGACCAGCGACACATCGTCGGCGAGAGGGCCATGCCTCCAGGCAGCCACGCCGTCGAGGACCGCTTGCCGCATTTCCGGCAATGGAAGCTTTGCGGAATCGAGGACTAATTGTGCAAAGCCTTCGACGTCGAGCATGTCATCGTGACGGTTAAAGACCTCGACGAGCCCGTCGGTGTAGAGAACCAGACGGTCGCCGGGTTCGAGGCTAATCTCGTGCACGGAGTTGGATGGTGCTGTTTCGGAAAGACAGCCAAGGATGCCGTTTTGCGAATCGAGCAGACGGACGTGCCCTTTCGAAGCGAGCATTGCGGGCGGATGGCCTGCGGCGGCAAAAGCCATGCGCCGCCCACGCTGAGTGAAACGTACCGCAGCCATTGTGAAATAAAAACCGTCCGTCGCAATGCGGTCATGCACAAAGTCGTGGACGTGCCGCAGCAATGTACCCGGCCCTACCTTTCGTTCGAGTTGATGCAATGCTTCGGAGTAAATCCGGTTGGCCATCAGCGCCGCACCGATACCGTGGCCCGACACGTCGCACATGAGAACGGTTAGAATCTCGTCGTTGTGTGGAAAAACCACGCCGAAGTCGCCGCCAATGGTATGCGCGGGATTGTAGTAAGTCTCGACCGAGACATCGTTCCAAACCAGGCTTTGGGGTGCGAGTGATTGTTGGACACGAGCAGCGAGTGAGAGTTCGTCCTCAATTTCCATCTGCCGCTTTTCGAGTTGAGCGTTGGATTCGCGAAGTTGCTCCTCGACGCGCTTCTGTGCGCTGATGTCGGTGACGATAAGTAGGACGTATTCCTGTCCGTCCGGGCCCTGAATCACTCGTCCGCTGAAGATCGCGGGGAGTTTCGCTCCGTTTTTACGAGGAAGGTAGAACTCACTTCGACTACGCCCGTAGCGGTGGCCTGATTCATGCTGCCGCATAATGTACGGAATATCTGTCGCCGGGAAGATCGCATCTGGAGTTCGGCCCTCGATTTCCCCACGTTCGTACTGTCCCATCCGGATCAGCGCTTCGTTGGCGAAAACTACACGAAGCTGATCATCGACAATGACCACTCCCTCGTTGAGCTCTTCAAGGATGCTCTCCATCTGGCGAAGCCAATCCGGAGTCTGGATATTGACGTTAGGCATGGCTTTGTTCGGTTGAATTTTTCAGCGAAGATTGTGTGTCGCGATCGAGCAACCGGGTGACGAGAGCAAACAGAACACTGACCGATATTCCACACATCAACACACCGGT
>JBAVUB010000337.1:0-1896 GCA_049696575.1 Acidobacteriaceae bacterium
GAGGACTGGTGAGTGATCGAAGGCTCGACCTGTCCTCCTTGCTGCTGCTCGCAGTCGTCGCGCTCTGTGGTTATCTAGCCAGGTGCCTGCGCGACCAACAGAAGGAGACGGTGACCGCCATTACGACGGCGACGGAGACGATTACCAGGGAAGCGACGAAGCAGATGGAGGGGGCGACCCAGAGCTTCAGGACGGCGACGACCGAGGTCGTGACCAAGGTGACCTCCTTGGCAGAGGTGCTGACCTTGGGGAGGGACTCACCGAGCCCGAGCGAGAGCTTGCCGACGAGCGAAACTCCCTACGAGCCCTCGAGTCCGCAAGAGATCGACTCGAGAGACTTGCCGGAGGGGGCGAGAATGGCCGAGGAGGAGGAGGAAGCATTGTTGACCGCGACGCCCTGGCAGTCATCGATGCAGCAGGACGTTTCGGAGTAGACGAGGACACAGAGGAAGCAGAGTCCGAGCGGAAGGCCATCACCGAAGCACTGGGCAGAGCGATGCTCGCCCCTCCCCCGGACCCCGGTGTCCACAACTTCTACGCCCTCATCAGCAAGCAGGAGACCCGAGGCACCTCCATCGTCCTCACCTTGAGGGTCCCGTGGGAGCAGCGCAAGGCGGTGTTCGGTGCGATGGAGTCGATGCCCTTCAACGCCCACATCCAGATGACCGAGATCGAAGCCGTTGAAGACTAAGACCGAGGCAGGGTTCGACCTGCACCCGACCACGATGGTCGAGATCCTCCGCAAGGGACTACGGGTGGGGATTCCGCCGACTGCCTTGGCGAACCTGTTCGAGCTCGACCCCGAGGTCGTGAAGAACCTGGCCATGAACGTGCGACGGGAGCAGTACGGCACCGCCGAGCTCTCCGAGTTCCTCTCCTACCTGACCTGGAAGGCCCTGGAGAAGCAACTCCACATCATCGAGAAGGGCAGCCCAGAGATGAGCATGAAGGTCGCCGGCCAGATCGGGGGCAAGGCATTGGCTACTTCGGTGCGACAGACCCCGGAGGAAGTCGCACGTGCCAGGGAAGAGTTGCTCGCCGTCGCGCGGCAGGAGAGACTCATCGAGATCGAAGGAGAGACCGTTGAAGCGTCTGCATTTGTGGCCGTGGATGAGTCGTCTGACGATCAAGGATAAGGACTCCCACCTCAAAACTCTCCACCCGAAGGACGACTTCGCCTGGGCACAGAACGAGTTCATCAAGCAGGTCGAGTTCCAGCACAACACCGGCCAGCCCGTCCGCATCATCGTCCTGAAGGGCCGACAGGTCGGCATCTCCACCATCACCGAAGGACTGCTGTTCCTCTGGTGCTTCTTCTTCCCCGGCTCGAATACGCTGGTGATGAGCAAGGACCGTGAGTCCTCCGAGGACCTGTTCCAGATGACCAAGCTCATGTGGGACCTCTGGCCCTACCGCACCCTGTTCACGACCACCCGTAACTCGACCAGACGCTTGACCTGGGCAGAGACCCTCTCCAACTTCCGGGTGGACTCAGCGAGAGGCAAAGAGGTCGGGAGAGGCTCCACCATCCAGGCCGTCCACATGTCCGAGGTGGCGTTCTGGGACAACGACGAGCTCGCCAACTCCCTCTTCGACGCGGTCCCCAACAAGCACGGCACCATCATGGTCATCGAATCCACGGCCAACGGAGTCGGGGGGTATTTCTACGACGAGTGGATGAAAGCGGTCCACGGCGAGTCGGACTTCATCCCGCTGTTCTTCCCCTGGTTCCTGCACGCCGAGTACACCATCAGGAACACCAGTCTGACCCAGAGCCAACTGGACCCGATCGAGCGCAAGCTCCAGAAGAACTTCGGCCTGACCTTGGGGCAACTGGCCTGGAGACGACGGAAGATCCGGGAGAAGAACGGGGATGAAGACGCCTTCCGCCAGGAG
>JBAVUB010000338.1:0-2354 GCA_049696575.1 Acidobacteriaceae bacterium
GCTCGAGCTCCCTCGCGCCAGTTTTTCCAGCGCCCGCCGCTCCGATCCCAGCCAGCCCCAGCGCTGGATGATCCGCCGCTCCACCTTCCGCCAGCGCGGCGTCCCCCACACCCTCGTCGTCCTCTCCGACGTCAGCGCCGCCCTCCGCGAAGAAGAGCGCCTCGCCTGGCGTCGCCTCATCCGCGTCATCGGCCACGAAATCTCCAACTCCCTCACGCCGATCAAATCCATCGCCGGCAGCCTGCGCTCGCGCATCCTCCCGAAATCCACCAACGGATCGGAACCCGCGACCACCACCAGCCACACATCAACGACCACCGCCAACCCCTCTCCCACTCCAACCCCGCAACCTCCCGCCGTCACCGTCCTGCAGCGCGACCTCCAGCGCGGCCTCTCCGTCATCGAAAACCGCGCCGAGTCCCTCAACCGATTCGTCCAGGCCTATCGCCAGCTCGCCCAGCTCCCCGCGCCCATCCTCAAGCGCGTCCCGCTGCTCCCCCTCCTCGAGCGCGTCATCTCGCTCGAAATCCGTCTCGACGTCCGCCTCCTCGCCGCCACCGACGTCGACCTCCTCGCCGACGCCGACCAGATCGAGCAGCTCCTCATCAACCTCGTCCGCAACGCCGTCGAATCCGCCCTCACCTGCGTCGAAGAGGAACCCGACGCAGCATCAACAGTCATCCAGAGCGAGCCCACCCCAAAATCGACTGTCATCCTGAGCGAGCCCACCCCCACCACGACTGTCATCCTGAGCGAAGGATCCGAATCGTTGCGCCCGCTTTTGGCGCAACAAACAATTCAGAAGCTAGCCGAAGGACCTGCATTTCTCGCCGGAACTGCCGCGAACCCCAGAGGAACAGAAAATCCTGTCAGCGAAGGACCTCGCGTTTCGCCCTCCAAAGCCGCACCGCCCTGCACGCCCCAGGTCACCATCCGCGCCCTCGAGGAGGCCGACCTCGTCGCCATCCAGATCGAGGACAACGGCCCCGGCCTCGCCAATCCCGACAACCTCTTCGTCCCCCTCTACACGACAAAGAAATCCGGCTCCGGCGTCGGCCTCGCCCTCGCCCGCCAGATCGTCGAAGCCCACGGCGGAGCCATCGAACTCCGCAACCGCCCCAACCACCAGGGCTGCATCGCCGAAGTCCGCATCCCCGTGGCGGAAAGACCCAGACTTTAGCCCAATCGCCGGGTGCCGGGCGTCAATTTAACAACCTGAATCTGAAACTATTCCCACCATTCACTGTTCTAATGAGGAAAGCCCCCGACTCCCATGGCTGCGCGGCGGCCTTTCCCCGGTTTCTCAAGGATGGTGTTTTTGCGTCTCATCGTGGTTCTCATCTGCCTGGGTTTCTATTTAGGTCTTGCCGCTCCCAGCCATGCCCAGTCGCTGCCAGACGCACCCCGCCCTTCCGTCGACGCCCCCGCGCCCGATCCATTTGCGTCGTCTCCTGAACCCATCGAAACCACCGGCCTGACCTCACCGGACCAGGCCCAAGCCCCCACTCCGCCGCCCCAGCCCACCACCCCAACCCCCAAACCCCGCTCCAAAGATCCCGTCGACGCCCACGGCAACCCCATCCCCCTCGAACGCCGCGAGCCCCAGCGCATCCTCGGCTTCATGCCCAATTTCCGCACCGTCTCCGGCGGATCCCAGGCACACCCGGCCGGCTGGAAATACAACTTCACCGTCGCCACCCACCAGGCCTTCGACTACTCCTCCTTCATCTTTCTCGGCCTCACCTCCCTCACCGCCGAAGGCTTCAACGAACATCCCGCCCTCGGCAAAGGCTTTGAAGGGATGGGCCAGTACACCTGGCGCGGCTTCCTCGACAAAACCGACAATACGTATCTCTCCGCAGGGCTGCTGCCCACGCTCCTGCGCGAAGACACCCGCTACTACGCCCTCGGCGCCGGCCACAGCATCTACATTCGTCCCCTCTACGTCATCAGCCAGGAGGCGGTTGCCCGCACCTACGGCGGCAGAAAAACCCCCAACATTGCCGGACTCCTCGGCAAAGCCGGCACCCAGTACATCTCCAGGTTTTACTACCCGCCCAGCGTTGGCACCGTGGGCGCTCTCGCTGAGAAGTTTGGGTACTCGGTCATGCGCGACGTCGCCTTCTCCAGCGTCCGCGAGTTCTATCCCGACATAGCCGCCCACTACGTCCGCAAGCATGAGCAGAAAGCCGCCCGCCGCGCCGCCCAGCCCGCTCCCGCGAAGCCCGCTCCTGCCACGCCTTAACCGCCTTCGCTACATCTCATCGGCAATTTCGGACGCGACGCACCTAGACGTTCCCGCTAGTACTACTGTGTTATAAGAAGTCACGCAGGCAGCAGGGGCATCTGGGCAG
>JBAVUB010000339.1:0-2927 GCA_049696575.1 Acidobacteriaceae bacterium
CTGCCGGACGATGCGCCGCCTGGATGCGCCCAGCGCGGCACGAACGGCGAATTCCCCCCGGCGTTGGGCGCTGCGGGCCAACAGCAAGTTGATGACGTTGACGCAGGCGATGGTCAGGACAAGGAGGACCGCGCCGAGAACCGCGAGCAGCGCAGGCCTGACGGTGTGGGCGATATCATCCTGCAGCGAATCGACGATCAGGCCGCCCTTGAGGGAAGCCCAGCGTGGGCGGGGGAATTCCGGCCACGGAGTGCTCGCGATCTGAGCGAGTTCCCGGATCGCTTGCGCGCGCGAGACGCCGGGTTTCAAACGGCCTGCCATCTGCAGATGATTGCCCCACTCCCACGTATTGAAGCCGGTGGCGAGTTGGCGGTTGTCATATTGCACAGGCGTCCAAATTTCGGCAGAAGGCGACAGGACGTCTTCAAACGCATGTGGCATCACACCGACCACGGTGTAGGGGTCGCCGTCGAGTTGGACGGCGCGGCCGAGGATCGCAGGATCGCCGTGAAACAGCCGTTGCCATAACGAGTCGCTGAGAATCACGACGCGGGGTCCGTTGAAAACGTCCTCGCTAGCGCGGAAATCGCGGCCGAGGACAGGCGCGACGCCGATCATGCCGAAGAAACTCGCGCTCACGCTCTGCCCTTCGAGGCGTTCGGGCTGCGCGCGGCCGGTCATCGCCGGTTGCCACGGCTCGAAGATCGCGAGCGCGTCAAAAGAATGGCTGCGCTCGGCGAGTTCGTGATACGTACCGTAGGCGATGGGAGATCGCGCGCCCTGGAACGTGCTCCAGATCATCAGGATCCGGTTGGCGTGGGGATAAGGGAGCGGCTCGAAGAGGATCGGATCGACGGCGCTGAAGATCGCGGTGCCGGTGCCGATGCCGAGGGCGAGCGTGAGCACGCTGACGATGGTGAATCCTGGATGGCTGCGCAGCTGGCGCGCGGCATAGTGAAGGTCGGCGGCGACGGTGCGGAGCGTGTTTTCCCATCCGTAGGAGCGGACCTGCTCGCGCATGACGGTCATGTTGCCGAGCTCGAGGCGAGCGGCGCGCTTTGCGTCTTCGCCAGTGAGACCGCGGGCTTGCCAGGCCGCGACGGCTTCTTCGAAGTACTGCCGAACCTCGTCGGCCACGTCGTCATCGGCTGCGGACTGCTGAACCAGCCGCCGGAAGCCGTAGGTGATCTGGCGCCAGAGAGACATCGGATTAGCCTTCCTGACGGAGCAGCCGCGCAATGGCGGAGGCGCGGCGCGTCCAGTCCGCGGTTTCCAGTTCCAGTTGCTTCTTGCCGGCGCGAGTGAGCCGGTAGTACTTTGCGCGGCGGGCGTTCGCGGTTTTCTGCCACTCCGAGTCGAGCCAGCCGGCGCGTTCCAGGCGCTGCAGCGCGGTGAGCAGGGAGCCGGGGTTCACTTTGAAGACGCCTCGGGAAATTTGCTCGACGCGGCGGGCGATGCCGAAGCCGTGGAGCGGCTCGAGGCTGAGGGTCTTGAGGATCAGCATGTCGAGTGTGCCCTGGATGACGTCGGTGTTGGGATCGCTCATGGGAGAAGACGCTAGCAGGTATTCATTATGACTGTCAAGATGTGATAATCAAAGGAAGCGTGGGACGGAGTCCTCTTGCCCTGCGAGGTTCTATTGGTAGATGAGAAGCGCCAGGAGCCGCTGCTTCACCTCAGGCCACTCTGAGGCGACGATAGAAAAGCGCGCGGAGTTGCGGGGCGTTATGTCCGAGGCCAGGCGATGGGCGCGGAGAATGCCTTCGAATTTGCCGCCGATCCGTTCAATCGCTGTGCGGGAGCGCTCGTTGCGCTCATCGGTGTGGAGACAGACGCGGAGCACCTGCCAGACCTCGAAGGCGTGACTCAGCATGAGCAACTTGGCTTCAGTGTTGGCGCCGGTGCGAATGGAGGAGCCGGCCAGCCAGGTGTAGCCAATCTCGCACACGTCGGGGCGAAGACGGCCGTGCCGGTCGTGCCCGTCAGGCCAGGGGAAGCGCTCAACGTCAAAGAAGCGCGTGGAGCCGATTACGACGCCGTCGGACTGGCGCACTGTGGCAAAGGGAACGGCCGTACCGGCCTCGCGCCAGCTGATCGCCGTGTTGACGTACTGCGTGGTCTCGTCGATGCCCCGCGGGACAAAGCTCCAGCGATAGAGCTCAGGATCGCCCGAAGAAGCCTCCGCGAGGGGCTCGATATGGTGCGTGTCCAGGGGTTCGAGTCGAATGTGCTGACCAGTAAGGGCGAACAGTTCCTGACTCATGGGTTCTTCCTCGGAGCGTGGTTAGAACTGCGCGGGGAAGGTTCGCCATAGAGTACACCGCGGCCGTGGGTTCCGATATAGACGCGTCCGTAGATGCGTGGATCGCCCGCGATTTGCAGGATGAGGCCCCACTGGTGCTGGTCGTCGTTGATGCGGTCCCACGAACGCGCTTCGTCGCTGGAGTGGAAGATGCCGGGTTGGCCGCGGATGGTTCCCGCGAGGTAGAGGGCAGGGTAGGCGCGGCCGGGAGCGGCTTTGCCGAAGCCAAAGGCGTGGATTTCAGTGACGCCGGGAAGGCGCGCGAAAAGGACGGTGCCTGTGGAATTGCTCAGCGGCGGGGCGTGGTAGAGGCCGTCGACGGCGGCAAGCCAGAGATCGGCGGTGTGGCCGGGTGCGGCGTAGAGGCGATCCTGGCCGCCGCGAGGATCGCCGCGCGGACCAGTCGAAGTGAGCGGCGCATTTTGCAGCTTGAAATGCTCGGCTGTGAAGGTGGCGGCGTTGTCGGTGCTGCGGTACAGGGTGCGATCCTGAAGTGTGATGGCGTAGAAAGCGTGGGGATCCTGCGGATCGGCGATGACGCGCGTTCCGGCGGCGAGCCCTTGCGCCGGTTTCCAGTTGGCGCCGAGGTCGCGGGTGACGGAGGGGACTTCGCGCTCGGGGGTCC
>JBAVUB010000340.1:0-3639 GCA_049696575.1 Acidobacteriaceae bacterium
TCGAGATACCCCGGCACCTTCGTCTTGCGCGTCTCCTCAACTTCCTGCTCCGTCTCGACGCCATCGGGTCCCGCGACCAGCTTCTTCACCTTCACTTTTGCGGTCGTCTCCGTGTCGGGCCAGTCGACGCCCGTCACCAGCGAGCAAAAATCCAGCTTCAACTCCGCATGATCCCGCAGAAACTCCGCGACCGCCCGCGCATGCTCGTGGTCCAACAGCAAGGAGTGCTGCGCCGACGGGCTGCCATTCGCGATCACCGTTACGCTCGCGCCCGGCACACCGGCCTCGATCAGCGCCTTGATTTCGTCGGGGGAGGGAAGCGCCATTACTGGATCACCTTCAAAGGATTCCCCTGCTCGGCGAGGAAGACCTCGTCATTCTGCGCCGGCTCCAGCCCGTGCTCGCCGAACCTGGGTACCGGAAATTCACTCGGCAGACCCTTCTGCAGAAACCGCGGCCGATCCGGTCCAGTCAGCGCCTGCTCGTCAATCTTCTTCTGCAGCGTTATGAACGCGTGCATCAGCGCCTCGGGACGCGGCGGACACCCTGGAATATGCACGTCGACGGGAATGTAGCGGTCGATGCCCCGCAGCACGTTGTACCCATCGCGAAAAGGGCCGCCGGAAATGGCGCACGCGCCCATCGCGATCACGTACTTCGGCTCCGGCATCTGGTTGTAAAGCCGCACCACCTGCGGCGCCATCTTTTTTGTCACCGTGCCGGACACAATAATCAGGTCCGCCTGCCGCGGCGATGGCCGGAAAACCTCCGCCCCAAAGCGCGCCAGGTCGTAGCGCGCCATGGTGGTCGCGATCATCTCGATCGCGCAGCACGCCAGCCCAAACGTCAGCGGCCACACGGAATTCTTCCGCCCCCAGTTGTACAGTTCCTCAAGCGTGGTGGTGAAGATTCCGTTCTTGCTCAGCTCGATCTTGAGTTCTTTAAGATCGTCCGCCATTCCACTCCTTAGTTTTGCTGTCAGCTACCAGCCACCAGCCACCAGCTACCAGCCCGCTTTTCTGAACGCTGAACGCCGAACGCTGGGCGCTGCCTCTTTCACGCCCACGTCAACACGCCCTTCTGGCAAGCCCACACCAGTCCCTCGACCAACAGCAACAAAAAGACCAGCATGGCGATGGCCGCCCCCAGTGTCAGTCCCGTAAACGCCACGGCAAACGGCAGCAGAAACACCGCCTCCACATCGAAAACCAGAAAAACAATGGCGTACAGATAATAGGACGCGCCGAACTGGATCCAGGCATCCCCCTTCGACTCCAGCCCGCACTCATACGTCGCGTTCTTCTCGCGCCCCGGCTTGTTCGGCGAGTAAATCCGCGCCCACAGCCACGCCAGCGCCAGCGGCGTAAACCCAAACGCCACCCCGCCGATCAAAAGCCCCACGACCGTCAGCCACGGATGCTCAGCTTGTCCCGTCATCAACCCATTCCCCGGCTTGTGGCCGCGAACCCTGTAAGCCTACGCGCCCCCAGGCTCAACCCTCGGTGACCCCAATCACATTGCGAGAGCCAGTAGCCAGTAGCCCGTAGCACACGCCGGTTTTTAGCTACTCGCTACTGGCCACAGGCTACCGGCTACCGGCGGCCCTTCTCCCATCCTCGCACAGTTGTGTTCTCTGTCACAGCCGCGCCTCCACACCCGAGCGCAGACTTTTCCTGTAGTGGTTTCGGGCGAATTCGCACTCGTCCGCGGCCAACCCCAGCGAGGAGACTCATGACCACACCTGCCAAAACTGCAATCTTCGACGGCAACGAAGCAGCCGCCTCCGTGGCCTACCGCTTCTCCGAAGTGGTTGCAATCTATCCCATTACGCCTTCCTCCACCATGGCCGAATTCGCCGACCAGTGGGCTTCGGAAGGCAAGCGCAACATCTGGGGATCGGTCCCGGTCGTCGCCGAGCTGCAAAGCGAGGGCGGCGCTGCCGGCGCCATGCACGGAGCCCTCCAGGGTGGCGCTTTCGCCACCACGTTCACCGCCTCCCAGGGCCTGCTGCTCATGATCCCCAACATGTACAAGATTGCCGGCGAGCTGACGCCGTCCGTCATGCACGTGACCGCGCGCTCTATCGCCACGCACGCGCTCTCGATCTTCGGCGACCACTCCGACGTCATGGGTTGCCGCCAGACCGGATACGCAATGCTTTCCTCGAACTCTGTGCAGGAAGCTGCTGATTTGGCAACAATTGCCCACCTGTCCACGCTCGAAGCCCGCATCCCCTTCATGCATTTCTTTGACGGCTTCCGCACCTCGCACGAAGTCAACAAGATTCTCCCCATCTCCGACGAAACCATCCTCGCCCTCCTCGACGAAAAATCCGTCCGCGCCCACCGCCAGCGTTCGCTCTCCCCCGACCGCCCCGTTCTCCGCGGATCGGCGCAGAACCCCGACGTCTTCTTCCAGGCCCGCGAAGCCTGCAACCCCTACTACCTCGCCTGCCCGGTCATCGTGCAGGACGTGATGGATCGCTTTGCCTCCCAGACCGGCCGCAGCTACCGGCTCTTCGACTACTACGGCGCGCCCGACGCCGACCGCGTCATCATCCTCATGGGCTCCGCCGCAGGCGCAGTCGAGGAAGCCATCGACGCGCTGAATGCTCGCGGCGAAAAGCTCGGTCTGCTCAAAGTCCGCCTCTACCGCCCCTTCGCCGCCGAAGCTTTCTTGACAGCCCTCCCCGACACCGTCCGCAAAATCGCCGTTCTCGACCGCACCAAGGAGCCCGGCTCCCTCGGCGAGCCGCTCTATCAGGACATCGTCACCGTCATTTCCGAAGCGCTCTCCAATGGGCGCATCCCGCTGCCGCAGTTCCCGGTGATCGTGGGTGGCCGTTACGGTCTCTCTTCCAAGGAATTCACGCCGGCCATGGTCAAGGGCATCTACGACGAGCTGGCCAAGCCGCGCCCGAAGAACCACTTCACCATCGGCATCGACGACGACGTTACCCACTCCAGTCTCAAGTGGGACGAGAACTTCTCCACCGAAAGCCCGCGCACCGTCCGCGCCCTCTTCTACGGACTCGGCTCCGACGGCACCGTCGGCGCGAACAAAAATTCCATCAAGATCATCGGCTCCGAAACGCCCAACTACGCCCAGGGCTACTTCGTCTATGACTCCAAGAAATCCGGCTCCCTCACCACCTCGCACCTGCGCTTCGGTTCTGAGCCTATTCGCTCCACCTACCTGATTTCGCGCGCGAATTTCATCGCCTGCCATCAGTTTGAGTTCCTCGAAAAGACCGATGTCCTCGCTGCCGCCGAACCCGGCGCCACCTTCCTCCTCAACAGCCCGTACGGGCCCGACGATGTGTGGCAGCATCTGCCCCGCACCATCCAAAAGACCATCCTCGAGAAAAAGATCCGCGTCTTCGTCATCGACGGCTTCAACGTCGCCCGCGAAAACGGCATGGGCACGCGCATCAACACGGTCATGCAGACCTGCTTCTTCGCCATCAGCGGCGTCCTGCCCCGGGAAGAGGCCATCGCCGCCATCAAGAAGGCCATCAAGAAGACCTATGGCCGCCGCGGCGACGTGGTGGTGCAGAAGAACTTCGCCGCCGTCGATGCCACCCTCGCCAACCTCTATCGCGTCGATGTCCCTGCGAAGAGCACCAGCCACGTCGAACTC
>JBAVUB010000341.1:0-6512 GCA_049696575.1 Acidobacteriaceae bacterium
GTGCTATGGGGGGTTATTGCGGACGCACGGTGCGAGGTATGCGCGTTGCTGGGTGTGGGGTGATGCGCCGTAGCGGCGTGGTGCGTAGTGCGGGTCGTGCTCGGTTGCTGGGCCTGGGGAGTTGCAGGTGCCGTGGTCTGGGCGGAGGCTGAGGCGAGCAAGAATGCGGCAGCCGCCAGGAGAATTGCCACTGCAGGAAGGTGCTTGATACGAGGGGGAGTGCGGAAAGCCAACATCAATGCCTCTAACTACCAGAGTATGACGAAATGGCTTCCCTTTCCGAGAGGAAATCGAGATGCGTTCTGAAAAAGTTACGATGCCGGGGGTCTGGCGGGAGTTTTTGTGGCCGCGACCCCAGCACGACGGAACAGCGTACGGAGAAATTCGCCGCCGCCCAATGCCCCCCCGGCCAGGTTCACCCGCTCCCCATGTACCCTGTCATCATGCCCGGCCGCCTCGCTCGCTCCTCCTCCACCAACTTCACTGACATCGGCCTGCTCGTCCTGCGCCTCATCGTCCCCACCTCGCTGTTCCTCCGGCACGGCCTCGAGAAGATCCAGAACTTCCACGCCATGTCCGCGCACTTCCCTAACCCGCTCCACATCGGGCCGCTCCCCAGCTTCGCCTTCGCCTTCATCGCCGACGCGGTCTGCATGCCGCTCCTCGTTTTCGGCATCGCCACGCGCTGGGCCGCGCTCTGGTCCTTCATCAACCTCTTCATCGCCTGGGCCTTCGTCCATCATTTCCTCTTCTTCGGCCGCGGCGCCGACCACGGCGAGCTCATCGTGATCTATCTCGGAGTCATGCTCACCCTCCTCATTGCAGGCCCCGGCCGATACTCCTTCGACGCGCGCCGCTGAACCAGGGGCTACCGGCTGCACGCAGGTCATCTGCCCTTTCCGCGCCACGCGTTGTACTCTGCAGCCATGAACGACATCGGCCGCCTCTTTCAGGCATTCGTCGCCCCCGCCATCTTTTTCTCGGCGACAGCTCTTTTCATCCTCTCCATCAATGTTCGCCTGATGGGGATCGTCACGCGCCTGCGCCAGTATGTGCGTGCCCGCAAGGAAGCCATCCGCAACGGCCAGCTCGCCGAAGCCGAAGCCTGCACCACCCAGATCGAATCCATGGAACAGCGCGCCGAGATGATCCGCCGCACCTTCCTCCTCAGCCTGATCGCGCTCGTGGGAACCCTGCTCTCCTGCCTGCTGCTCGGGCTGGGACTCTACTGGCAACCCGGCGCTCTGGCCGCCGCCGCTGTCTTTGTCGCCGCCATGATCGCCCTCCTGGCCGGTGTCCTTTACTACATCCGCGAAGTCACCGTCGCTCTCAGCTCCGTCCGCCAGGAAGCGGGCGACGAGCGCTTCGCCCACCTGGATTCGCCTGAGGACCGCGACCACTCCCTTTTTTGAGCCTCTCCCTCGAATCAGGGCCCGTCCCCCTCGTGAGCTAACCGGACGCAGCACCTCCTTGTCTCTGCGCACGACTTCGGTGTACTTTGTGAGGACGTCACCCTGATCCCATGTTCCGGTGAAGAACCGCCATCAGCGCAGCAGCTCCCGCTGACTCCTTTGCCGAAGCGCATGGGAGCCGTTCCCGCGCTGATCGGGCAACGATTCCAGCGAATATGGCATCGCAGGGTAGTTTGCTGCCCAGGAGCTGGGCCGATTCAACAGGTAGGCCATTTTCCCTGTTTATGACCCTGCAAAGGGTCGCTTTGAGTAAGTCCCGGTACGATGAATCCGAGCCCTGAGAATATTCTGGCCCCCGATGTCGATCCGGCCGCGCCCGAAGCGCAGGATCGGGCTCCGCACGGATTAGTTTTTCAGGGCGGCGGCGAGATGGGCGCGCTCATGCGCGCATTCGACTGGTCGCAGACCGCCGTCGGTCCCGTCGAGGCATGGCCCCAGAGTCTGCGCACTGCTGTGCGGATCATCCTCACCTCGCGCTATGCCATGTTTGTCTGGTGGGGCCGCGAGCTGGTCAATCTCTACAACGACCCGTACCGCGCCTTTCTTGGCAGCAAGCATCCCGCGGCCCTGGGAAAATCGGCCCGCGATGTCTGGGCAGAAATCTGGGACTCTATTGGCCCGCGCACCGACGCCGTCCTGCTGCGCGGCGAGTCCACCTTCGATGAAGCCTTCCTGCTCCTCATGGAGCGCCACGGGTATCTGGAGGAAACCTACTTCACCTTCGCCTACAGTCCGCTGCCCGACGACCAGGGCCACATCGGCGGTCTATTCTGCGCGGTCACCGAGGAAACGCTTAAGGTCATCGGCGAACGCCGTCTGCGCATGCTACGCGAGATTGCCGCCGCCATGGCCGGATCCCGCACGCGCCTCGAGGTCTGCCAGGCCGCTGCCGCTTGCCTTGCCAGCGCCCGCCGCGATTTGCCTTTCAGTCTCATCTACCTCCTCGAAGAAGACGGATCGACGCTCCGGCTCGCGGCCCAGGATGGCATCGAACCCTCCCATCCCGCTGCTCCCCAGCGCCTGGGTATCGACGGTTCTTCTGACCCGCTCTGGCCGGTCCGCCAGGTGTTCGAAACCGGCGAGCCCGTTCTTCTCGACAATCTCTCCGCTCGCTTTTCCGATCTCCCTACCGGCGACTGGGATCGTTCTCCGGATTTCGCTGTCCTGCAGCCCATCGCCCATCAGGGACAAAAGCGCCCCGCGGGTGTGCTGGTGGCCGGTCTCAATCCCTATCGCAGATTCGGCGTCGAGTTCAGCGGATTTGTTTCCCTGCTCGCCAATCAAATTGCAGGCGCCATTGCCAATGCCGTTGCGTATGAGTCAGAGCGCCGCCGTGCCGAGGAGCTCGCCGAGCTCGATCGCGCCAAGACGCTTTTCTTCAGCAACGTCAGCCATGAATTTCGCACGCCCCTCACCCTCATGCTGGGGCCACTGGAAGAAGTCCTTCCCGAGGCGCGTCAACGCCTGAGTCCTGCCGGTCAGCAGCAGCTAACCCATGCGCGCCGCAACGCGCTGCGCCTGCTGAAACTGGTCAATACGCTGCTGGATTTCTCCCGCATCGAGGCCGGGCGTGTGCAGGCGGTCTTCGAACCCGTGGACCTCTGCAGCCTTACCTCGGAGATTGCCAGCGTTTTCCGCTCCGCGATCGAAAAGGCCGGGCTTCGTTTCACCGTCCGCTGCGCGCCGTTGGGCGAACTGGTCTACATCGATCGTGAGATGTGGGAGAAGATCGTCCTCAATCTTCTCTCCAATGCTTTCAAATTTACTTTTGAAGGCGAAATCGAGCTCACGCTGCGATCGGCAAGCCGTTCCGTCCAGCTGGCCGTGCGCGATACCGGAGTCGGCATCGCCAGCGACGATCGTCCGCGGGTGTTCGAGCGCTTTCACCGCATCGAAAATACCCGCGCCCGCACCTACGAAGGGACCGGTATCGGACTCGCCCTCGTCCAGGAGCTGGTGAAGTTGCACAGCGGAACCGTCGGCGTCAAGAGCGCTCCAGGCCGCGGAAGCACCTTCACCGTTACGATTCCGCTCGGCGCCGCTCATCTGCCCGCCGATCGCCTGCACGCGAGCCGCACGGTTTCAACCGCCCTTGGCGCTGAGGCCTGGGTCGATGAAGCCCAGCGCTGGCTTCCTCAGGAATCCGGCTCGGCTGCGGACGACGTTTCGCTCCTGCACCCTCTGCCATCAGTCGACGCCTCAGGGGAAACTGCCTCCGCCACCCGGAAATGCATCGTCGTTGCCGACGATAACGCCGACATGCGGGACTATCTCACCCATCTTCTGCGCGACCGGTATGAGGTCCACGCGGTGACCGATGGCGTAGAGGCGCTCGATGCCACCCGTCGCCTGCGGCCTGCGCTCGTCCTCATCGACGGGATGATGCCGCGGCTCGATGGCTTTGGCGTTCTCAACGCCATCCGCAGCGAACCTGCCCTGAGCAGCACTCCCGTGATTCTGCTCTCTGCTCGCGCCGGTGAGGAATCGCGCGTCGAAGGCCTGCAGGCCGGAGCCGACGATTATCTGGTGAAGCCCTTCACCGCGCGCGAACTCAAAGCGCGCATTGCCACCCACGTCAAGATGGCCGAGCTGCGGCGCCAAACCGAGCGCGAGCGCCGCCTCTACGACACCATCCTCTCCAACACTCCGGACCTCGCCTACGTCTTCGATCTCAACCATCGCTTTATCTATGCCAACAAGGCGCTGCTGGCCATGTGGGGCCGCACCTGGGAAGAATCCATCGGCAAAAATTGTCTCGAAATCGGCTATGAGCCCTGGCACGCTGCCATGCACGACCGCGAAATCGAGCAGGTGATCGCCACCAAAAAGCCCATGCGCGGCGAAGTTCCCTTCACCGGCACCAATGGCAGGCGTGTCTACGACTACATTTTCGTCCCTGTGCTCGGGCCCGAAGGCGATGTCGAAGCTATCGCCGGCACCACTCGCGACATCACCGAACGAGCCAACGCCGAGGACGCTCTGCGCAGCAGCGAAGAGCGGTTGCGCGCTTTTGTCCGAGCCACTTCCGACGTGGTTTACCGCATGAGCCCGGACTGGAGCGAAGTCCGCCAGCTCGCCGGCAAGGACTTCATCGCGGATGTATGTGAAGCCGACAGTGCCTGGCTCTCCAAGTATATTTACCCCGACGACCAGCCCCGCGTTACCGCGGCGATTGCCGATGCCATTCGCTGCAAAGGCATCTTTGAGCTCGAGCATCGCGTGCTGCGTCTCGATGGCACGCTGGGCTGGACCGCCTCCCGCGCTGTTCCTCTGCTCTCGCCCGACGGCGAAATCGTCGAGTGGTTCGGCGCCGCCGCCGACGTCACCGAGCGCAAAAAGTCGGAAGAAGTTCTCCGCCGAACCGAAAAGCTCGCCGCCGCAGGCCGTCTCGCTGCTACGGTCGCGCACGAAATCAACAACCCGCTCGCAGCCGTCACCAATCTGCTTTTCCTCGCCCGCAATTCTTCGGACCCTGCCCTGATCCAGACCTGGCTGGCCGCCGCCGACGAAGAACTCGGCCGCATTTCTCATCTTGCCCGGCAGACCCTCGCCTTTTATCGCCAGACCGAGGGTGTTCGCAAGCTCCGCGTCGGCGCTCTGCTGACCTCTCTGCTGCCGGTCTTCGCCTCCGCCGCCCAAAAACGCAGGATCGTCATCGACCCTCAAATCAAGGACGACCCCGAGATTGTGGCCGCCGCCGGCGAGATCCGCCAGTTGATTGCCAACCTTATTGGCAATGCGATCGACGCGGTGGATAAGGGCGGCCGCATCGGCATTCGCATTTCGGCGGCCACTGCCTTGCACGACGGCTCCCGCGGCGTGCGCCTCACCGTCGCCGATAACGGTTGCGGCATCTCCCCTGAGATTCGCACGCAGCTCTTTGATCCCTTCGTCACTTCCAAGCAGGATGTCGGCACCGGTCTCGGCCTTTGGGTCTCGAAGAACATTGTCGAAAAACACCGCGGCGCGATTCGCGTGAAAAGCTCAGTGCTTCCCGGCCGCAGCTGGACCGTCTTTTCGGTGTGGCTCCCCGCGCTCACCGACGCCGCCCAACCCGCCGTTTCCGCTGATCCATCCCCCACCCTCCGCGAAAAACGCAGGTCCAAACCAACGTCCCTCAGCAAAACCGCGTAGCCGGGCGCATCGAACCCGCCGGTCCCTGCTATCCGCTCCGCGGTCCGCGAAATCCAAGGCTGCTCGGGCGGATCGCGCGTCGATGGCAGCCGCTCTCGAGGGCTGATCGCTCCGCTCAGAATCGCCTGGCACAGGCCGCGACAGACCTGCCGGAACGACGGCTTCTTGTCCCCTACAAGTGGTATCGTTGAATTCCGCAAAAGTGGCTCTTCTCAAGTACCATGATCAACCTCAATCTTGAGGTATTGCGCCCTCTTCGAACTCCGCTGACGATGCGCGAATTTCAATACCTGAGGAAAGCCCATGCGTTCCCGTCTTCTGGTTCTGCCTCTCCTGTTCGCATCCTGCGCCCTGGCCGCGCCGCAGTCCACGCCGCCTCTGGTGCCGGCCCCGCCCCCACTGCACGACGGCGCGCACGACTTCGACCCGCTCCTCGGCAACTTCACTTTTCAGCTGCACTATATGCTTCACCCCCTCACCAGCACGCCGGACTGGACCGACATGACCGGTACTGGCGCCTGCTACAAAGTGTGGGACGGCCGGGCCCAACTCGACACCATCGAACTGGACAGCTCCAGCGGCGGCCACATGGAAGGCCTGACCCTGCGGCTCTATGACCGCGAGGCGCGCCAGTGGCGGCTCTACTGGGCCAACAACCGCATCGGCCGCCTTGATCCGCCTCAGATCGGCGATTTCCGCGACGGCCACGGCGACTTCTACACCACCGACACCATCAACGGCAAAACCACGCTCATCCGCTTCGACTGGACCCGCATGACCTCCGGTACGCCGCACTTCGAGCAGGCCTTCTCTCCCGACGGCGGCAAAACCTGGGAAGTGAACTGGCTCACGAACCAGACGCGCACCGGCGACGCAGCGTGGGGTCAGCCGGAGCCCGGCCGCCCC
>JBAVUB010000342.1:0-1760 GCA_049696575.1 Acidobacteriaceae bacterium
CGAATCCCTTCCCCCAACTCCACCGTCGCTGCGCCCTCCTGCTGCTCCACTACGCGCCCTGAAACCACATCCCCCGTCTTGTGCTCAGCCACATATTCGTCGAGGCTCGTCGGCACCAGCTGCTTCATGCTCAGCTTCGCTTGCCTTTTCTCCGGATCAATGGCCAGCACCTGCGCGCGCACCACCTGCCCCACCTTCAGCGCGTCCTGCGGATGCGCCAGCCGCCGCTCCGCCGTAATTTCGCTGATGTGCACGAGGCCCTCCACGCCTTCGCTCATCTGCACAAACGCGCCGAATTTCTCCATCCGCGTCACCTTGCCCTCGACCGCCGACCCCGCCGGAAACTTCTTCCCCGCATCGGCCCACGGATCGCCCAGCGCCTGCTTCAGCCCCAGCGCCATCCTCTTGTCCGCAACACTCACCGAAAGGATCACCGCCTCCACCGTGTCGCCCGGTTTCAAAATGTCACCGGCCCGCTTCACTTTTTTCACCCACGACATTTCCGAAACGTGAATCAGCCCCTCGATGCCCGGCTCCAGCTCCACAAACGCGCCAAACTCCATCACCCGCGTCACCGTCCCCGTGATCCGATCGCCGGCCTTGTAGCGCTCCGTCGCTGTCTCCCACGGCTCCGGCTGCAGTTGTTTCAGCCCCAGCGAAATTCTCCGGCTCTCGCGGTCGATCTTCAGCACCTTCGCTTCGATCTCCTGTCCCACCGTCAGCACATCTTCCGGCGCGCCCACCCGGCTCCAGGAAATATCGCTCACGTGCAGCAGCCCGTCGATCCCGCCCAGATCGACAAACGCGCCGAAGCTGGCGAGCCGGCTCACCTTCCCGCGTATCGTGTCGCCTTCCTTGAGTGCGGCAAACTGGTTCATCCCTTCCGCCAGCGCCTGCTCCTCCAGCACCGCGCGCCGGTCCACGATCACGTTCTCGTCCGCCACATCGAGCTGCGCGATCCGGCACGTGATCTCCTCCCCAACGAGCTTCTCCAGCTCCCGCGCGTCGCGCGTACCGCTGCGTGAAGCCGGCATAAACGCGCGCACCCCCACATCCACGCTCAAGCCGCCCTTCACCACCGCCGTCACGGTGCCCGGAATCGTCAGCTTCTGCGCGTACGCCTCCTCCAGCTGCGTCCAGTCCCGAGGCTGCGCCACCCTCGCCAGCGACAACACGTAGTAGTGCTCTTCGTTGCGCCCTTTCACCGACACGAAAAACTTGTCGCCCGCCTTCACGCTCTCCGCGTTGTCGCGGAACGCCGTGCGCGGCAGCACGCCCTCGGTCTTGTAGCCAATGTCGAGATACACCGCATCGGCCGAGACGGAAATCACCGTCCCCTCCAGTTGTTTCGCGCCCGGTTCTTTACGATGGCTCTCCTCAAACTGCGAGAGCATCTCGCCAAACGAAGACTCAGGGTTCTCGGCCGGTTTTTCTTGTTCAGGATCAGCCGCCAGCGGCACAGCAGGGTTTTCGTCGCTCATAAGGAATCCTCCTTATTCTGGCACGCGGGCAGCCCACATCTGCCAAAACCGGGAAGATACCCAGTTTCTTCTCTTGGCGGACTGGCCGGTGCCGGGATGGGACGCGCTTCCCGTTTTGGGGGGCGTCGGAAATAGGCCGGCGGATTGCCGGCCCCGGAACGTGACCCGGCGCTATGATCCAGAGGAAATGGCACGGTCAGCGGGAAAAATGCGGGCGGCATGGCTGGTCGCGCCTGGTCTGATGGCGGCGCTGGTCTCGGCTGCGCCTCCCGCCGCTGC
>JBAVUB010000343.1:0-2825 GCA_049696575.1 Acidobacteriaceae bacterium
TGCAATACGACGCGCAGCTGCCGCCGGGCGCCAGGTTTCAGGATCTGCCGAGTGGAACCGACCTGGTGATGAAGGACGTAACCGCGATTCCGGATGAGCCTTACTCGCCGCCCATGAGCAGCTTCTCGTACCGGCTCTTTTACTACTACACCGGGAACTTTTCGGCTCAGGATTTCTGGAAGGGCGCGGGAAAGAGCTGGTCGCAGAAGGTGGACCGGTTTGCGGCGCCGTCGGACGCGATCACCCGAGTTGTAACGGGCATGGTTGCGCCAGGAGACACGGACGATCAAAAGCTGAAGAAGATTTACGAAGCCGCGATGACGGTCGACAATACGGCATTCTCGCGCGAGCGCTCTGAGACGGAGAACAAGGCGGAAGGCGTGCAGATCAAAACGGAAGCAGATATCTGGGCGCAGAAGCGCGGGACGCCGACCGAAATTACGCGGTTGTTCATCGCCATGGCGCGCGCAGCGGGGCTGAAGGCTTCGGCCATGATCGTGACCGAACGCGACCAACGCGTGCTGAATGCCAACTACCTCCACTGGGACCAGCTGACGGACGAGATTGCCATTGTGACGGTGGGCGGGAAAGAAATATATTTCGATCCGGGCGAGCGGTATTGCGATTATGGCAAGCTGCACTGGGAGCACACGCAGATTCTGGGAATCCGGCAGACCGATAACGGCACCGAGGCTGTGCTGACTCCGGCGGCGGAATACAAGGACAGCGTGGTGGATCGCAGAGCAACACTGGAGCTGGGGCCGGATGGGAAGCTGCAGGGAACGATTACGCTCTCGATGACGGGCGTGGAAGCGCTGCGGTGGCGGCAAGTGGGGCTGCGCAACGACGAGGAGGAGACAAAGAAGCGGATTGAGGAGGAGTTGCAGGCGCTGGTCCCCGATGGCGCGCGCGTGAAGACAACGGGGTTGACGGGGCTGACGGACGAGTCGCAGCCGTTGGTGGCGACCCTGGAAGTGAGCGGCAGCATGGGCACGGCGACGGGAAAGAGAATCCTGCTGCCCGGTTCCTTCTTCGAGACCAATGCCAGGCCGCTGTTTCCGGAGGGTAGGCGCGAAAATCCCGTGGACCTGCACTACCCCTACGCAGTGCGCGATCAGGTGAAGGTCGCACTGGCGCCCGGACTGACGGTCGACACCCTGCCGGCGAACGCGCAGATTCCATTTCCGAAGAGCGCGGATTACATCGCGAAGTATGGCGGATCGGGCAGCGTGTATCAGCAGGCGCGCCTGATGGCGTTGGGCAAAACGGTTTACAGCAAGGACGAGTATCCGGAGTTGCGCGATTTCCTCCAGAAGGCGAGCGCCCAGGATCAGCAGCAGGTGGTGCTGGATCGGACGCCGGTGGCGGCCAGCGCGGCAGGTGGATCGGGGGCAAACCAGTGAGGATTTGGGTGGGCGCCCTGCTGATGTTGGGGTGCGCTGGGGTGGCACACGCGTCAAAAGAGGCGCAGGTGCCGGACTGGGTCTTGCAGGCGGCAACGGACGCGCCGCTGAAAGCCGAATGGCGTGACGCGAAGGCGATCTATCTGCTCGAGGACACGCTGCTCACGATCCAGCCGGACGGGCGGCCGGTAGAGCGTTATCGCGCAGTAGTGAAGATTCTGCGACCGCAGGGCCGGGATGAAGCCCATCCTGTGACCTGGTTTACGAAGGACGAGAAGATCGAGTCGTTTCACGTGTGGAGCATTGGGCCGGACGGGCACCACTACGCGATGAAGGATGCAGAGTTCATCGAGACGGGCGATGTAGGCGCCGCGGAAGGGATTCTCTACGGGGATATTCGGGCAAGGGGAGCTTCGCCGCCCGGCGCGGATCCGGGCGGGGTGGTGGCCTGGGAATACGTGAAGCAGCTTTCTCCGTATTTCGCCGAGGACACGTGGGGTTTTCAGAACCCGGTGCCAACCGTGCGCTCGGTGTACGAGATCGATTTGCCGGCGGGATGGCACGAGGAGGCGGTGTGGTCGCGGCACGCGCGCGTGGAACCGGCGGAAATCGCGCCGGGTCACTTCCATTGGGAGCAGACGAATATCGACGGCATGGATTTGTCGGATGTGCCGCTGCATCCGGCATGGGAGGCGCTGGTGGGGAGGATGACGGTGCATTTCAGCGCCGATCCGCTGCCGGTGGGCGACGCGCTGTGGTCGAAGATCGGCAACTGGTATTACACCCTGGCCGCGCCGCGCAGTGAAGGCGGGGGCGATGTGGCGTCGACAGCGCGCACGCTGGCCGGAGACGGCGACTTCATGGCGAAGCTCGAGAGGGTCGCCGGCTTCATGCAGCAGCAGATCCGGTATGTGGGGATCGAGATCGGCATCGGAGGATGGCAGCCGCACCCGGCGCAGGATATTTTCCGCAGCCGGTATGGAGACTGCAAGGACAAGGCGACGCTGACGGTGGCCATGCTGGACGCGGTGGGAATTCGCGCGGCGTGGGTGAGCGTGGACACTCGGCGGGGGGTGATCGATCCGAATGCGCCGTCGCTGTTCGGCGATCACATGATTGCGGCGATCGAGATTCCGAAAGGGTATGAGAATCCGCGACTGCAGGCGGTGGTGACGACGAAGTCGGGGAGGCGGTATCTGATATTCGATCCGACGAACCCCTATGTGCCGGTGGGACAGCTGCCGGATTACGAACAGGGAAGCTATGGAGTGCTGGCAGCGGGCGACGACAGCCAGCTGATCCAGCTGCCGATTCTGAATCCGGATGCGGAGTCGATTGAGCGTAAGGCGAAGTTCGAACTGGCGGCGGACGGAACGCTGAAGGGCGACGTGACGGTGCTGCGATATGGGGCGCTCTCGGACG
>JBAVUB010000344.1:0-3881 GCA_049696575.1 Acidobacteriaceae bacterium
GGCTCATCCCGCTCGACGACGCCCAGCCCCAGGTTTGAAAGAAGTTTCCGGCCGTGGGTCCATCCCCTTTTCCCCTTTGCATCTCCTCTTCAGGATGGGACAATAATGTGTTCTCTCTGACCCACGGAGGCTTCCCGGAATGGGAGCGACACTCGCGCTGCAGGACCTGAAAAGACTGACCGAAGGTCTGCACGCTCACCGCAATCTTTCGACCCCCCAGCTGGTGGAAACCGCCATCGCCCGTGGCGAAGGCCGTCTCGCCGCCAACGGCGCACTCGTCGCCATGACCGGAGCCCGCACTGGCCGTTCCCCGCGCGACAAGTTCACTGTCGAAGACGATCAAACCCGCGACCGCGTCCAGTGGGGCAAAGTGAACCAGCCCTTCCCGCCGGAAAAGTTCCAGTCCCTGCTGGAGCGCGTCCTCCGCCACATGGCCGAGCGCGACCTCTACATCCTCGATCTGGCCGCCGGCGCCGATCCCGCGTACCAGCTCCCCATCCAGGTTGTCTGCGAATACGCCTGGCACGCGCTGTTCGTGAAGCAGCTCTTCATCCGCCCCGATCTCAACGCGCTCGCCACCCATTCTCCCGAGTTCGTCGTGATCGCCGCGCCGGAATTCGAAGCCATCCCCGATCGCGACGGCGTTCATTCCTCAACCTTCATCCTCGCCGACTTCACGCGAAAAATCATTCTCATCGGCGGCACGAAATATGCCGGCGAGATGAAAAAGTCCATCTTCGGCGTGATGAACTACCTGCTGCCCGGGCGCGACGTCTTTCCTATGCACTGCTCGGCGAACATCGGCGCTGACGGCTCGTCCGCGCTGTTCTTCGGGCTCTCCGGCACCGGCAAAACCACCCTTTCCGCCGATCCCGACCGCCGCCTCATTGGCGACGACGAGCATGGCTGGAGCCCCGACGGCGTTTTCAATTTCGAAGGCGGCTGCTACGCCAAATGCGTCGACCTCACCCAGGAAAAAGAGCCGCAGATTTTCAAGGCCATCCGCTTCGGATCCGTGCTGGAAAACGTCGTCCTCGATCCGCGCACCGGCGAGCCCGACTACTCCGACATTCGCTACACCGAGAACACCCGCGCCGCCTATCCCGTCGACTTCATCGCCAACGCCGTCATTCCCGGCATCGGTGGGCACCCGCGCAACGTGCTCTTCCTCGCCGCCGACGCTTTCGGCGTGCTTCCGCCCATCGCCAGGCTCACGCCCGATCAGGCCATGTATCACTTCCTCTCCGGCTATACCGCCAAGCTTGCCGGAACCGAGGCCGGCCTCGGCAGTGAGCCGGTGCCTGAGTTCTCCACCTGCTTTGCCTCACCCTTCCTGCCGCTTCCACCCGCCGTCTACGCTGAAATGCTTGGCCGCCGTCTGCGCGAGCACCATGCCCAGTGCTGGCTGGTGAACACCGGCTGGTCCGGTGGCGCATTCGGCGTCGGCAAGCGCATGAGCCTGGCGCACACCCGCGCCATGGTGCACGCCGCGCTCGATGGTCGCCTCGCCAAAGCAGAATTCACCACTGAGGAAGCCTTCGGGCTCAGTATCCCCACCACCTGTCCCGACGTCCCGTCAGAGTTGCTGAATCCACGCAATGCATGGGCCGACAAAAACGCCTACGACGCCCAGGCGCGCCTGCTGGCAAAAAAGTTCACCGAAAATTTTAAGAAGTTCGACGTGCCGGACTCCGTCCGCAACGCCGGCCCCCGCACCACCTAGCTCCATCTTGTGATTTTGATTTTCGGATTACTGATCACCGATCACGGATCACTGTCCACTGACAACTGATGTCCGCGTCCTCCGTGGTGAAGTCGTCTCGGCTACCAGCTACTGGCTACAGGCCACTGGCTGCCCTCCGTAACTTGACTCTTGACAACCGTAGACTTAACCTCGAAATGGAGGCAGCGGCAGTTCTTCGTCCCTCCGCTCTTTTTCGCAGGAGAACGGCCCATGCAGAGCCACCCCTACATCTGGAACTACCTTCCTCTTCTGCTGCAGATCGTAGTCGTGGGCGCGCTGGCCTGCGGCATGGTCGCGATGTCCTGGTTCGTCGGCCGCCATCGCAACTTCAAGGAAAAACTGGAAGTCTACGAGTGCGGCATTCCCGCTGAAGGCGATGCCCGCGGGCGCTTCTCCGTCCGCTTCTATATGGTCGCGATGCTGTTCATCCTCTTCGATGTGGAAGCCGTTTTCATGCTTCCCTGGGCCGTGATCTACCGGCAGCTGCCGCAGATCGCCGGCTCCCGCTTCTTCGGCTTCTGGGAAATGGTCGTCTACCTGGGATTCGTCGTCCTCGGCGTTTTCTACGTTTGGAAAAAAGGCATTCTCGACTGGGCCTCCGACAAGGCGGATTTGTAACCACCACGGAGACGATTCGGAATCGTTATGGGAGAAGCGTTGCTCAATAAAGAGGCGGTCTTCGCAGGCCTCGCGCAGAATGTGGCCGTCCAGGCCCTCCGCGTCGCTCATCCCGACGCCGTCACCAACGCTAAATTCGATCACGGCGAGCTCACCTTCGTCATCGCCGCAGAGGCCCTGCGCGCCGCCTGCCGCACCCTCCAGCGCGCCGGATACAACTTCCTCGAAGATGTCACCTGCGTCGACTGGTATCCCGCCGAGCCCCGCTTCCAGGTCACGTACCACATCCTCTCCCACAAGCTGAAGGAGCGCATCCGCCTGCACGTGATGGTCGAGAGCCTCGACCCCTCCGTCGACAGCATCACGCCCGTGTGGCCTTCGGCCAATTACTACGAGCGCGAAGTGTGGGACCTCTTCGGCGTCCGCTTCAACGGCCATCCCGGCCTCCGCCGCATCATGCTCCCCGAGGAATGGGATGGCCATCCCCTGCGCAAGGACTATCCGGTGGAGGGCTATCGCTGATGCCCGGCTCCCCCGACCGCCACGATATGCCCGAGATTCCCGGCTTCGTCGAGACCGCCACCCTCATCGCGCCGCGCCCTGAAGAAGGCCCGAAGGACCGCACCATGGTCCTCAACATGGGGCCGCAGCATCCTTCCACGCACGGCGTGCTCCGCGTCGTGCTGGAGATCGACGGCGAAACCGTCGTCAAGCTGGTCCCCGACATCGGCTACCTCCACACCGGCATCGAGAAAACCTGCGAGGCCAAGTTCTACCAGCAGGTCGTCCCGCTCACCGATCGGATCGACTATTTGTCTCCGATGACCAACAACCTCTGCTACTGCCTCGCCGTCGAAAAACTCCTGCAGCTGGAAATTCCCGAGCGAGCGCAGTGGATGCGGGTCCTCCTCAACGAGCTCACCCGTCTCAATTCGCATCTGGTCTGGCTCGGCACGCACGCCATGGACATCGGCGCGCTCACCGTCTTCCTCTATACCTTCCGCGAACGCGAGGACATCCTGCGCATCTTCGAGCAGGTCTCCGGCCAGCGCATGATGACCTCCTACTTCCGCATCGGCGGGCTCGCGCTCGATCCGCCCCTTGGCTTTTTCGATTCTGTGCAGTCCTTCATCAAAATCCTGCCCGAGAAAATCGACGAGTACGAAAACCTGCTCACCGGCAATCCCATTTTCATTAACCGGCTGAAAAATGTCGGCTACCTCAGCCCTGAAAACGCGATCGCGTTCGGCGTCACCGGACCTCCGCTGCGCGCCAGCGGCATCGACTGGGACCTCCGCCGCGACATGCCTTACTCCAGCTACGAGAAATTCAAATTTGACGTCCCCATCTCTACGGAGGGCGACGTCTGGGCCCGCTATCTCGTCCGCCTGAAAGAAATGCGCGAGTCGGTGAAGATTTGCCAGCAGGCCCTCGACGGCATGCCCGAAGGGCCCATCAAAGCCGACGCGCCCCACGTCGTCCTCCCCGACCGCGAGAAAATGAAGACCCAGATGGAAGC
>JBAVUB010000345.1:0-2309 GCA_049696575.1 Acidobacteriaceae bacterium
ACAGCGGAAACGCTCCGGCGTAGAGCTCGATTAGGTACGACACCATCCGCTCCATGGTGCTCACAATGGCGCGATGGATCATGACCGGCCGCGGCTGCGTGCCATCGGCGGCCGTGTACTTCAGCTCAAACTGGCTGGGCAGGTGGAAATCCACCTGCACCGTCGAGTAGGTTTCCTCGTGGCCCATCACATCGGCGAGCTGGATATCCAGCTTTGGGCCGTAAAACGCAGCGTCGCCCTTGCTCTCGCGGTACTGCAGCCCGAGCGCATCGAGCGCCTCGCGCAGCTCCCGCTCGCCCAGCTCCCACATCGCGTCATTGTCGACGTATTTTTCCTTGTTGGCCGGATCGCGCAGCGACAGCCGATAGCTGTATTTCGTGATTCCCAGATCCCGATACGCGCGCTCGACCAGCTTCATCACGCTGGAGAATTCCTCTTTGATCTGATCGGGCGTGCAGAAAATGTGCGCGTCGTTCAGCGTCATGCAGCGCACCCGGCTCAGCCCGCTCAGCACGCCCGAGCGCTCGTAGCGATACATCGTGCCCAGTTCCGCCAGCCGCACCGGGAGATCGCGATAGCTGCGCAGCTTCGATTCATAAATCAAAATGTGGTGCGGGCAGTTCATCGGCCGCAGCACCAACTGCTCGGTCTTCAGGTCCATGGGAGGAAACATGTCCTCGTGATAGTGCTCCCAGTGGCCCGAGCGAACGTAGAGGTCGACCTTCGCGAGGCTGGGCGTGTAGACGTGCTCGTAGCCCATCTCGCGCTCGAGGCCCAAAATGTATTCCTCCAGCAGCCGGCGGATCGTCGCCCCCTTCGGCAACCACAGCGGCAGCCCCGCCCCCACCTCGTCGCTCACCGTGAACAGCTCCAGTTCCTTGCCCAGGCGGCGATGATCGCGGCGTTTCGCGTCTTCGATGCGATCGAGGTATTCGTCCAGATCTTTCTTCGAGAAAAATGCGGTGCCGTAGATGCGCTGCAGCTGCGCATTCTTCTCGTCGCCCAGCCAGTACGCGCCGGAAAGGCTCATCACCTTGAACGCTTTCACGCGCCCGGTCGAGGGCACGTGCGGACCGCGGCAGAAATCCACGAACTTACCGTTGCGATAGAGCGAAATCTCATCGCCCGGCTTCGTGAATTTCTCCACGAAGTGCACCTTCATAAAGTCGTTGCCGGTTTTGAATTGCTCCAGACCCTCCTCGCGCGGCTCAAGTTCGCGGACGAATTTCTCGTCGCGCGCCGTCACTTCCGCCATGCGCCCCTCGATGAGCTTCAGGTCCTCGGGGGTAAACGGCGTCGGCCGCCAAAAATCGTAGAAGAAGCCCGCGTCTGTGGCTGGACCGTGGCCCAGCTTGGTTTCCGGAAACAGCTCGGTCACGGCGGTCGCCATCACGTGGGCGGCGGAGTGGCGCAAAACCTTCAGCGCATCCGCGTCCCGCTCCGTCAGCAACTGCAGCGCGACGTCCTCCTCGAGCGGCGTGGTCAGATCGACGAGGCGCTCGGCGTGAGGGTCCTCCGCGCCATACATCGAGGACTCGCTGCCTTCGGGAGAGACCGCTGCGACTGCGGCCGCCTTCAACGGCCGAATCCGCGCAACCACAGAAGCCTGCGCCAGGCGCGGCGAAATGCTCTCGGCGATGGCCAGAGGTGTCGTACCGGAGGCGACCTCGCGCACCGATCCGTCGGGTAGCTGAACCTGTATCGAACTCATAAAAGCAGGGTAACGGGTTTAGCGCAGAGGGTACAGATGACCAACGTTATAGCTACCGGCTACGGGCTCCGTCTACTTCAGTCCCAGATGCGCGGTCATCTGCACGCTGCCCCAGTCGACGATGGAGCCATAGGTCTCGAAGTCGGTCTGATAAGCGCGCGCTCCCCCCAACTGCTCCGGCGTCATCTGATTGATGCGCATCCAGAGCCCCGGAATCACTTCCTGCGGCGGTCCCGTTTCCGAAGCGACCACGGCATACTTGCCGGCGTGAATCGTCCTCGCCACCATGCCATCGGGAATCTTGTCGGCCGAAGTCACGCGGTAGCCCAGTGTGTAGTCGTAGTCGCCGGTGTGGTCGCTGGCGTAGCCGCTGTAGACGACGACCATGCCGTCGCCGGTCTTGTTGGGGATGGTCTCCAGCGTGCCGTTTTGAATGGCGCTTTGCCATAGCCCTGGTATGTCTCCCTGGCCCGAGGCTTCCTTGGTGTTATTGGTACGCACGGTCACGCCGACGACGATGAAGCTGTCCTGGTCTTCGATCTTCGGCGCGGCGGCGGGCGCGGTCGGAGCAGGGGTGGCTGCGGGCGCAGTCTGCGCG
>JBAVUB010000346.1:0-16916 GCA_049696575.1 Acidobacteriaceae bacterium
GCCCTGGTGCGCCAGGTGCTGGCGGAAACGCTGATGCTTTCGCTGGCCGGGAGCGGCTGCGGCCTGGCAATAGCGTGGGGAACCACACGCGCGCTGCGCACGGCGGATCCAGGACACTTGCCGCAGCTGGTGGATCTGACGCTGGACTGGCGGGTGCTGGTGTTCACGGTGGTGGCGGGACTGGGCACGTGTTTGTTCTTCGGGATGGCGCCGGCGCTGCTGAGCACACGCGTGGATGCGGCGGCGGTGCTGAAGGATGGCGGGCGCGGAAGCAGCGGCGGGTTGCGGCAGGGATTCAGAAAGCTGCTGGTGACGGGACAGATTGCCTTGTCCCTGATGCTGCTGGTGGGGGCGGGCCTTCTGATCCAGACGCTGGAACGGCTGCAGCACCAGGACCTCGGATTCCGCGTGGATCATCTGATGAAGGGGCATTTGTATCTGCCACCGGCACAATATGCGACGGCAGATTCGATCACGGAGTTCTGCGATCGGCTGACGGAGAAAGTACGCGCGGTGCCTGGGGTGCGGGATGTGTCGGTGACGACGATTTATCCGCCGTTTGAGGATTGGCGGATGATGTTTTCGATTGAGGGGCGGGAGGTGTCGCGGCTGGAGGATGTGCCGTCGACGATTTTCGGTGTGGTGGACGCGAATTATCTGCGGACGGCGGGGATTCCGGTGGTGCGAGGGCGGGAATTCTCGGAGTCCGACGGGGAACAAACGCTGCCGGTCGCGATTGTGAACCAGGCGTTTGTGAAGAGGTTTTTTGGGGATGCGGATCCGGTGGGACGGCGGATCCAGCTGGGTGCGCCGATAAGTTTGATCGCGACGGATGTGTGGATGGGGACGAATCGGCCGGAGTTTACGATCGCGGGGGTGATGCGCGACAACCTGGATCAGGGATTGGCGATGCCTGTGGCGCCGCAACTGCTTACGCTGTTTCGGCAGACGCCGGGCGTAAATTTCGGATTCAAGGAGTTGCTGGTGCGGACGGATGTGGCGCCGGAGGCGATGCAGCGCGCGGTGGAACAGCAGCTGCACGCACTCGATCCGCGGATTCCGTTGGCGGAGGTCGAGTCGATGAGCGCACACCTCGGCAATCTGACGGCGATGCAGCGATTTACGAGCGTGATCCTCGCCTGCTTTGCGGGGCTGGGGCTGGTGCTGGCTGTGATGGGGATTTATGGCGTGATCGCGTATTTGGTGGCGCAGCGGACGCTGGAGATCGGCATTCGGCTGGCCTTGGGCGCACCGCGGAGCGCGGTGCTGTGGCTGGTGTCGGCGCAGGGATTACGGATGGCGCTGATGGGCGTGGCGATTGGGCTGGTGGGCACGGTGCTGGCTGCGCGGAGCATGGCGAGCCTGCTGTATGGGATTTCCGCGCTGGACCTGGTCACGCTGGTTTCAGCTTCCGTCGCTTTGATCGCGATTGCACTCGCAGCGTGCGCGTTACCGGCACGGCGAGCGGCAAGGATCGATCCCATGACAGCGCTGCGGGCGGAGTAGAAGCAGGCAGCAGGCAACAGGTAATAGCGATGAGCCGCCTGGCGCGCGAATGAGATGATGGGTCCGTGAAGACCCGGAGGAAACTGAGCGCGAGTGCCGTCCTGCTAACGTTGGCGGCTGCTCTGGCCGTCGCTGGATGCTCGGGGAATTTGCAAGGACGCCTGCCATCCGCGCCCGTGACCAGTCCAGCCGCTCCGCACCAGATCACATACACGACGAATTTCCCGCTGAAAGAAGATCCGATCTCGGAGGCGGGGCGCTGGCTCGGCGGAAAAACCGGGGGCATCGACTGGGGCGACGTCGCAACGACGCCAGGGTTCGCCTTCGGGCGCGCGGGGCCGAAGGAGTATGCCGATTCAGTGGCGCTGCTAACCGGCAACTGGGGCCCGAATCAGACGGTGGCGGCAGTCGTCGATAGAGGGCACGTCTTTCGGTTTCCCGAAGTATCGCTGCGGCTGCGCTCGTCGCTGGCGGCGCATCGCTGCACCGGCTACGAAATTTCCAGCTCACTGCACGCGGATGGCACCGCGTATCTCATCATCGTTCGCTGGAATGGGCCACTGGCCGACTTCACTTATCTGCTGAACGTGACGGGGAAACAATACGGCGTAACGACTGGCGATGTAGTGAAGGCGACGATTGCGGGCGACGTGATCACGGCCTGGAAGAACGGCGTGCAGATGGGCCACGCGAAGGACGCTACGTTTCATACTGGGCAGCCTGGGTTCGGCTTCAACGAAGGAAAGAACGGCGACTACGGCTTCACGCGGGTGACGGTGACGGCGAGCGATGCGGGGCCATGAAGACGGGTCGGCCGCAGTTGCCGGCCGCACATCATGAACTCGATGAGCCTCTTCGGCATGCGACCAGAGATGCCATTAAATCTCTCCCCGGGCTCGACAGGAAAACGGGGCGGCAACGCACGTATGATCGCTTTATCGAAAAAGAGAGGTCGTCCCCATCGAAAGGTGGAAGACAGTCGATGTGGGAGTTGAGTAAGTTGGGCATGGCCTTGCAATTTCACTCAGACCCCAGCGTTCCTCATCCTTCCCGGAACTGGCGACTGCGCGCCATGCGTGTGGCAAGGCGTGTTACAGCGGCGCTGCTGGCGACGTCATTGGGCATGCTGTCGAGCTGCCGCTCGGGGCTGCCGAAAATGCAATCGCCGGAGTATGCGCAGGTTGTTCAGGCGTTTTATGTGGGTTTGGCGGCGATGGAAGTGGGCAACGATGTGCGGGCGGAAAGCTCGTTTGCCCAGGCGACGCAGCTGGCCCCCGGGGAACCGGCGGCCTGGGCGGACTGGGGAATTCTGGCGCTGCGGCAGCGCAACTTCGAGCAGGCGAAGCAACGGCTGGACCGGGCGCACACACTGCTGAGCCACAACGGGCAGATCGACGCAGATCTGGGCGCTTTGGAAAGCGCGCGCGGGAATTCCGCGGCGGCGATTGCGGATTTCCGCGAGGCGGTTCACCTGGATGCACACAATGTGCGTGCGCTGTACGAGCTGGCGCTGGAAGTGGAGCGACAGGGCGGGCCGGACAGTGAGGCGCAATTTCAGCAGCTGATCCAGCAGATCCTCGAGGCGCATCCGGACAATCTGCCCACGCTGCTGGAGCTGAGCCGAATCGCGGCAAAGCGGGGCGACGTGGCGACGCTGCGTTCGGCTGTCGATCGCATCGCGGCGCAGTCTGCCGACTGGCCCCCGGCTGCGCGCCAGCGGCTCAGCGCGCTCCAAAATGCGGTAGCCGCTGCTCCGGGGACTGCCGCGCTGCAGAGCATTTTTCTTCGCAACGTGCTGATGCAGGATCTGAGTTTTCGGCAGAGCCTGGCAGTGATTCGCGCGCAGCCAGGCGAAGAGGCGCAGCCCTTCCAGAACTTTCTGCGGTTGCCGTCGCCGAGCTCGCTGCCTGCGCCGGCCGATCTGGCGATGCGCTTTGCTCTCGAGCCGCTGCCCAACCCGCAAAAGCAGAAGTGGGACTGGATCGGCACCGTCTCGCTGAACGATCAAGGGCAACCTACGGTGATCACCGCGAACGCTGCGACGGTGAGCGTGATGGGCGGACCGTCGTTTCCGTTTCCAGGCGGGCAGGGCCGCGTGCCGCCGGGGCCGGAGTCGATCCTCCCGATGGATTTCAACTACGACTTCCGGACCGATCTCGTGTTGGCGGGCGCGGGCGGCGTGCGTTTCATGCGGCAGGACTCTCCTGCGAAGTTCACCGACGTCACTGCGCAGACGACGTTGCCGCGCTCCCTTGTGGATGGCGAAACCACAGGAGCGTGGGCCTTGGATATTGAAGCGGACGGCGACCTGGACGTGCTGCTGGGCGCGCTGAGCGGAACGCCGACTGTGCTGCGCAACAACGGCGACGGAACGTTCACGCCGATCCATCCGTTCCCCGGAGTCTCGGGAGTTCGGCAATTTGTCTGGGCCGATCTGGACAATGACGGGAATCCCGATGCGTCGTTGCTCGATGCGCACGGACACCTGCATGTGTTCCACAACGACCGGTCGGGGAATTTTCGGGAGATCGCGGTCCCGGTGAATTTGGGCGTTGTAAAGGCTTTGGCGGCTGCGGATACGCGCAGCAGCGGCAGGCTCGATTTGCTGGTCGTTCCCGCGGACGGGGCGATTGTGCGGCTGACCCAGGAGGGCCAAGCCTGGACGCAGGCGGAGATTGCGCGGGTGCCGGATGCCGCGAGGGTGCTGAACGGTTCGGTTCGTCTACAAACGGCGGACCTGGATAACAACGGAGCGGTGGATCTGCTGCTCACGGCGATTGGGAGTGCCGGGCAAAGCGAAACACGGATCTGGCTGGGCAATCCGGATGGCAGCTTCACGCTGATGGATCATCCGGCGGAAGGGGAGCGCGTTTTTGCTGCCGCAGATGTAGATCATACCGGCCGTCTGGATTTTTTGGGGCTGGATGTCGCGGGCCAGCCCGTGAAGGCCGTGAACCATGGGACGAAAAACTACCACTGGCAGGTGGTCCGAACACGGGCAGTCACAGCTACGGGCGATCAGAGGATCAACTCCTTCGGCGTCGGCGGCAAGGTGCAGATCCGGTCCGGGCTGCTGCTGCAGGCGCAGGCGATCACCGGCCCGCAGGAACATTTTGGCCTCGGCACATGGAGCGAAACCGATGTGGCGCGCATTCTCTGGCCCAATGGCGTGGTCAACGCTGAGTTTGCTCTTCAGGCCGACCAGGAAGTGCTGGCGCAGCAGAGACTGAAAGGATCGTGCCCGTTCCTGTTTGCCTGGGACGGCAGGCAGATGCGGTTCGTGAAGGACACGGTCCCATGGGGATCGGCAATCGGCCTGCGCATCAACGATCTTGGCTCGGCGCGCATTGCCGCGACCGAGGAATGGTACAAGATTCCGCGGCAGGATCTGGTGCCGCGCGACGGCGCCTACGATCTGAGCATTACCGGCGAGCTTTGGGAAACGTACTACTACGATTGGCTGGAACTGATGACGGTGGATCATCCACAGGGGACGGAGGTTTTTGTGGATGAGCGCTTCGTGGTTCCTCCGGTCAAGCTGGCGATCACGGTGACCGGCGAGCCGCATCCCATCGCGCGCGCGGTCGACGATCGGGGCAACGATGTCACCGATATTCTGCGCTCGCTCGACGCACGCTATCTCGATACTTTCGGCCGCGGGCAGTACCAGGGCGTGACGCGGGATCATTTTGTCGAGATCGATTTGGGCAACGATGTTCCGAAGGATGGGCCGCTTTATCTGATTGCGCGCGGCTGGGTGCACCCGTCGGACTCGTCGATCAATGTGGCGCTCGGCCAGGGGCGCCATGAGCAACCCGAACCGCTGAGCCTGGAAATTGCGGATGGGCATGGCGGGTGGGCTATTGCAAGGGGTAATCTCGGATTTCCCGCCGGACGCAATAAGATTTGCCTCATCGATCTGACCGGGGTCTTTGGTCCCGGCGTGCCGCACAAGCTTCGGCTGCAGACAAATCTGGAGATTTACTGGGATCAGATCCAGTGGGCACGCGGATTGCCGGGCACGCCGCTGCGCGTCATCCACGCCGAGCCATCGACAGCCGACTTGCATTATCGCGGCTACTCCACCATCCATCAGGCGAATGCGTCCTCCCCGGAGATTCCGGATTACGATCATCTGGCCTCGACCACGCAGATATGGCCCGATCTGGAGGGCTATTACACGCGCTACGGCGATGTGAGGGAGCTGCTGCGGAAGATTGACGACCGGTACGTGATCATGAACGCGGGCGATGAAATGTCGCTGCGCTTCCCTGCGCCTGCGCCGCCCGCAGCCGGCTGGGTGCGCGACTATGTGATCGCGGGCGACGGCTGGATCAAGGACGGCGATTACAATTCGACGAATTCGGCGACGGTGCAGCCGTTGCCTTATCACGAAAAGACTGTCTACGAAGCACCGCCGGCGAGGCTCGAAGACGAATGGGTCTACCGCCATCACGCCGAGGACTGGTTGACCTGGCAAACGCGTTATGTCACGCCGGAACCGTTCCGTGATGCGCTGAACGCTCGCCCAAACGATGCGACTGAGGCGGCGCCGCCACGATGAAGCGAATTTCATTAGCGCGGGTTCTCCTCACGGTCGTGTTTGCGGGCATGCTGGCCACGCCTGCCATCATGCGCCAGTATGGTTCGCCGCGCGGCGAGCCGGCGTCGATCCATACCGATTGCCAATCCGCTCTTTCGCGGTATGGATTCTGTTTTGAGGAAGTGTCAAAGCAGGCGGGCATCGACTTTGTTCATGAGGCGCCGGTTCTCGATCCAAAACTAAAGGGCATCATGCCGGAGGTCGCGTCGATGGGCGCTTCGGTGTCGATTGTGGATTTCGACCGCGACGGCTGGGCGGATATTTACGTGACCAACAGCCGCATCGGCAGCATGAATCATCTGTACCGCAACAACCACGACGGCACGTTCACCGATGTTGCGGCGCAACTGGGCATTGCCGAGGTCAACCAGCCCGGCACCGGAGTTTCCATGGGCGCCGTGTGGGGCGACTATGACAACGATGGCTATGAGGACCTGTTCCTCATCAAGTGGGGGAAGCCGGAGCTGTTTCACAACGACGGCGGAAAGGGATTCACGCGGGTGACGGAGACGGCCGGACTGCCGCCATGGATCAATGCCAACACCGCCGTGTGGCTTGACTACGACAACGACGGGAAGCTGGATCTCTTCGTCGGCGGATATTATCCGGAGAACGTGAACCTGTGGCAGCTGGCCAACACGCGCATGATGCCGGAGAGCTTTGAGTACGCGAAGAACGGCGGACGCAAATATCTCTTCCACAATTTGGGCAATGGGCGGTTCGAAGAGGTCAGCGCCAAGGCGGGGATCAGCAGCCGCAGGTGGGCGCTGGCCTGCGCCGCAGCCGATCTGCAGGGGACCGGCTATCCGGATTTATTTGTCGCGAACGATTACGGGGTGTCGGAGCTATATCTGAACGACCACGGTCATTTTCACGAGGCAGGAGCGGAGACCGGTGTGGGCTTCGCGCCCAAGAGCGGGATGAATGCTTCGTTTGGCGACATCTTCAATCAGGGCCGATACTCGATTTACGTTTCAAATATTTCGGAGGAAGGCGTCCTGATTCAGGGCAACAATCTCTGGGTGCCGGAGGACGGCAGCGGTTTGCACTATCGGAACATGGCGCGGGACCTGGGCGTAGAACTCGGGGGATGGAGCTTCGGCGCGCAATTCGGCGATCTGAACAACGACGGCAATCTCGATTTGTTTCTCGAGAATGGATTCATCTCGGCGTCGCGCACGCAGAGTTACTGGTACGATTTTTCGAAAGTCGCTGGCGGGAACAGCTCGATCATCAGCGACGCCCTGCATTGGCCGCCTTTCGACGGCCGCAGCCTGTCCGGCTATCAGCAAAAGAAGGTGTGGATCAACGATGGCGCCGGGAAGTTCGAAGATGTAGCGCAGGCGGTTGGCGTGACGGATCGCTATGACGGCCGATCTGTGGCGCTGGCAGATCTCTGGAACACAGGGACTCTGGACGCAGTGGTCGCTAACCAGCGCGGTCCACTTCTGATCTATAAGGATGTGGTGGCTTCGGGTCGAGACTGGATTGAGTTCGACCTGGAAGGAACCGCCAGCAACCGCAGCGCGATCGGGGCGCAGGTGGCGCTCTACTGGAGTGGCAAAGAGCAGGTGCAGTCGGTTGCCGGAGGCAATGGGTTTGCGTCAGAGAATGACCGTCGGCTTCACTTTGGGCTCGGAGAGAATCCGCAGATCGAGAAGGCCGTGATCCGCTGGCCATCGGGGACCATGCAGACCCTCGATCATCTGACGCCGAACCGGCTGTACCACGTGAAGGAGCCCGCATGAATTCGCCGGCTGTCGCCGCGCCGCAATCCGCTCCGCCTCCGCGGGTACTGTGGAAGGCTCTGCTCGACAGTCGTTTCGCGCCGCCGGTTTTCATTACTCTGATTCTCCTCGTCGGCAATCTTTCGTTTGGCATTCTGGAGAGCTATCAGAAAACGCTGCTGGCCATTGTCACGGCTATTGCGGGCGAGATGATCCTGGGGCGCATTTTTCTTGGTAAATGGCCGCACCCGGCCAGCGCCTACATTACCGGGATCAGCGTGGGGATTCTGCTCCGTTCGCCGGCATACTGGACCTACGCGCTGTGCGCGGCGCTTTCCATCACATCGAAATATGCGCTGCGCTTTCGCGGCCGGCACATCTGGAATCCTTCGAACTTCGGCATTTGCGCGATGCTGTTCCTGGCTTCGGACGCCGTGGCTGGATTGAGCATTCAGTGGGGCAACAATTTCGCGTCCCTGGTGGTGATCTGGGTACTGGGATCGCTGATTGTGTGGCGGGCGCGGCGTTTCCACATCACGGCCGTCTACGTCGTGTCGTTTATCGCGCTCTCGCTGGTGCGCGCGCACATCACCGGGGATCCGTGGCAGGCGGAGGTCTCGCCGATTACCGGACCGATGTACCAGCTCTTCATCTTCTTCATGATCACCGACCCGAAGACCACGGTGCGCTCCCGCACCGGGCAGTGCATCGTGGCGTTCGCGATTGCGCTGGTGGAGTTCTTCATGCGGCTCGACAGCAGCATTTATGCGCCGCTGTACGCGTTGTTCTGGGTGGGACCGGCGGCTTTGCTGATTGAAATGTGGCTGGATGCCCGGCGTAAGCGCGCGACCGCTCCGGTTGCGACTTTGAATCCGGCCGCAGCTCGACCTTAGCTGGAGGGTCCGCCTGAGCCTTCGGTGAAGCCGCAACGCACGAGCATGGCCAGCACTTCCTCCCGCGTGGCCTCCAGCTTGTGAGGGCTATCGAGCAGGTCGCTGGCCTCGACGGGATACCAGTTGCGCCGTGAAGGGCGACCCAGCCCGGCCACGTTGACGGGTTCGATGGCGCCGAGGATGTCGCGGATCAGTTGCGCCGACTCGGCGGTGGTCATGGGCTGCCGCGCGCGATCGAGCAAGCGCACGCATGCCGGACCGAAAACCGGGTCATCGCAAAGAAGAAACGACGAAGCCAGATGGGGCGTGCCCAGGCGGCGTGCCGCCTCAGAGTAGCTGGCGGCTGCGAAGTACAGCAACGACAGCGCCGCGAACAGCGGGAAATTGTTCATCGTGGCGTAGAGAGCGGCAATGAGCCGAGCGGTGGCCAGCAATTCGCGATCGGTGCGCGCGGCATACGACTGTAGGCTGGTTTCGAAAGTATCGGCTCCCCAGTCCTGCTCGAGGATGGCAGCCAGGCGCCCGACGCCGAGGAGGGTGAGCGGGAAGCCCGTCGACAGCAAGGGATCAACAAAGCCGGCGGCCGAGGGCAGCATCGCCCATTGCTGTCGGGCAAACGCGGCAGCACGAAAGCTCAGTCGAGGCGTGTGGGCGAAGGGTTGCACGGCTTTTGCGGGGGCGAACTGCGCCTGCAATGCAGGAATCCGATCAAGGAGCCGCCGCCAGGCGTCTTCTCCATCGCCAAATCTCAGTTCCGCAGCGAAGCGATCTGTGGCTGCCACTCCAGCACTGGTGATGCCGTTATTGAACTGGAGAACCCAGATCCAGCCGCCATCGAAGACGTGATGGACCGCTGCGTCATCGATTGGGTAGGGCGGCACATCGCCGGTTCGATGAAAGCCCGTATCCGCCAGCCGAAGTGCGCCGGTGAAATGGCTATACAGGGCCTGAGTCGCGGGAAAGGCTGGCAAAGCGCGCTCTTCTTGTTGCAGTGCGCGATGCAGGAAACCGCGCGGGCCGGAGGCATCGACAACGAATTTCGCTCGAAGCGTTAGTTCCTGCCCGTCGCGCGCGCCTTTCAGAGTTGGTTCGCCCGGGAGACCAGTGATTCCGCCCAGCGCAACACGGTCCAGATAATCGACGCCCAGTTTCCGCGCCTCTTTTACGAGAAGATGATCGAAATCTGCGCGGTACCAGTGCGTATCGGCAATTTCGTCGCGGGGACTTGCGGCGACGAGCAACTGATCCTGTCGCGCGGGGTCCGACGCAGACTTCGATCCGAGTCGGTGGTGGTGAAACGTAAAGCCGCGCTTCAGGCCACAGGCGACCTCGGGAAAAGCGCGCTGCCAGCTGCCCCACTTCGCAAGCGGCCGGAGCGCCGGCAAATCGTAGCGCTCGGTCAGTTCCTCGAACAGAAGGTTGGAAAGCGGCGTGGAAGACTCACCGATGACCGCGCGCGGATGGGTTCCTCGCTCGATCAAAACGACAGAACGGCCCAGTCGCTGAGCGATCATGACCAGCAATGAGCCGGCGAATCCCGATCCCACGATCGCAATGTCCCAGGTCCGATTCAGCTTTTTCCTCCGCAGGAATCGCAGGCGAGTGCAGGCAAAATGCGCTGCTCCAGATTCATTCGATGCAGGCGCGCAATCCGATCGTCGCGACAGGACGCACAGGTTGCGATCCGGCTGATGTCCCACAGATCGGCAAAGACGCGACCGCGCCCAAGCCCAACACCATACGCTGCGGCCGACTCGAGTGTGGCCAGGGTGGGCGGCGAGAAATCTCCCTGAGCCAATAGCTTCTCCATCGCGCCATTGCCGGCCCGGGTTGGGATTAGCGTTGCCGCTGTAGCGCTGCAGTCGAAGGCAAAATCCAGCGACCGTGCCGCCCATGTGAGCGACTCCGATGCCGGCATAAACGGAGGCTGGACCAGGATGAAGACGCGGAGGTCAATATCGTTCGCGCGCATGTGATCGGCTGCTGCGGCAAACTGCGCGGCGGTCATCCGCTTGTTCAGCTTCTCGAGGACCTGCGGATGAACTGTTTCGAGGCCCATCGCCACTTCCAGTTTGGCGCCGAGCCGATCGCGAAAGCGGACGCAGTCCTCCCCGACCAGCGCGGGATGGCATTCGACGATCACGCGTTCGAATCCAGACACAAGGCCGGCGATGGCCGCATAATCCTGCGGCGGGATCGCCTTCCGGTCGAAGAAGCTGCCGCTGTTATAGACCTTGATTTGCCGCGCAGCAGGGAGCCGTTGCAATGCGTATTCGATTTGCGCGGGAATAGATCCCAGCGGCGTGTCGCCGGAAAGCGTATTGCGCCACAGGTCGCACATCACGCAGTGCCAGGGACACTCGCGGTTGACCAGGAAAATGGTCGCGACGGGTACGATCTCGCCCGAGGCGCTGCGTTCCTCTTCCACCAGAAATGCCGATGGCCGCAGCGGGTCGACTTGGTTGCGCGGGGGCCGCTGCGCCAGAATCCAGGCATCGCGCTCGGCGGCTAGCTCGGGGTAGTGCATGGAGAAGTCTGTCAATGATAGAGCGCCAGGAATTGCTCGCGATACTCCGCCTCGCGCCCGGGGAGCCTTTCGCGCAACGCACTTTGGGGCAACGCCCCGTGCTGGAAACGCCGCTTCGGAAACACCGGCATCTCGAAGCCGGTGAGCGCTTTCACGCCGCGGCTGACGATCTCTCCCTTCAGTTCATAGAGCCGCTCGACGCTGTACTTCGTCAAATCGATAAACGGAATCGCTTCGGCAACCGCGATGACGTCGGGCCGCGTGTAGGGGCTGAAGCCGTCGAAGCCGAGGTGATGCGCTGTCGCATAGGTGCGCACATAAGACCGGCTGAGTCCGCCGCTGTACGTCAGGGAGTGCTTGATGCGCCCAACGCCCCAGCCTTCCTGGTACAGCATCGGATTATGGATGACGCTGCGGATGGTCAGCTCAGGATTCTCTTCGATCGGATAATCCTTCAGATTCTCGTCGCCGCCGTCGCCGTCGATGAGATAACGCCATTCCGGATAGCGTGCGCGAATGCCGCGCCCGAGCGCCAAAGCCATAGTTGCCGATTCCAGGTCGAGCGGCTTGTAATCCTCCACGATGCGGATCGTCTCTTGCATGTCGAGAGCGGCGGGATCGGCTTCGATGGGTTCAAGAAACAGCGAGAGGTTCAGTTTTTCGAGGAAGGATCGTGCCTGCCGCAGGTCGGGGCCGTTTCCCAGATCGAGGACGAAAGCCTTCAGACGGCTCGGGCTCATGCCAAGCTGGCGCATAACATGGTAGGTCACGAGGAAGACGCTGCCGCTGTCGATCCCGCCGGAGAAGGAAACGCCAATGGGCTCGTGCGGCGGAAGGCTCCTGAGCCAGAGGGCAATTTCTTCGGCCAGCGCTGCAATGTAGGTCTTGCCGATGACGTCGAGATCCGGGGGCAGCGTCCCCATGGGCGGAGCAAAAAATCGTGTGTAGACCGGATCCGGATCGGGGCAGCCGATCAGTTGCAGATCGACGACATAGTGTGCCGGAACCATGCGGGAGTAGCTGGGATGAAACTGACTATCCAGCCCCTCGGCCTTGAGCCACGCATAGATCGCGTCAATGCGCGAGGCGACAATCAGAGCCGGGCCTTCCTGGCGCTTGGCCAGAAAATAACGCATGGGGCGGTCGAGCGACCGCGCCATCCGCACTGTCTTGCCGGATTTCGCGAGCAGCGCGAAGGAACCCTGAATCCGACGAACGGCCTCGGCGGATTGGCCCAACAGCAATTCGCGTGCCTGCTCGACGCTCATAGCGTGCAGCCGATTCTCAGCGGGATCGATCAGGTCGACAACGCGCTCAATGTAATGTTCCATCGCATTTCCTCGTTGCGTTGCTCTTTAGTGTATCGGGCGGAGTGGACATAAATCATTCGGCGGGTGCTGGAGTCAGGTCGGGCTCGCGTGTGGTTTTCTCCGCATCGGGCCGCAGGAAGAAACTCAGAACGGCGGCGGCGAACGCCACACTGGCAAGGTAGACGATGAATCGCGGGTGATAGGCGCCGGCGCGGTCGTAGAGATGTCCGATCCACAAAGGTCCGGTGGCGCCGCCGATGGCATACGCGGTCCAGTTCAGTCCGTACAGCACGGAAAAATGTCTGCGGCCGAAATAGCGCGCGAGCAGGTAGGGGCCGACATCGGCTTCGCTGCCCAGGCCGACGCCCAGAATCGCCGCGCCCAGCAAGGCGATCGGAGCGGTGCCGGCGAAGGCAAGAATCAACGTCCCCGCTGCCGCAAGAAGGAGGACAAAAGTCTGGATGCGCTGCGGGGAGAGGCGATCGATGGCGAAGCCGATGCCGAGTCTGCCGATAATTCCCGCCCCTCCACGTACAGAGAGAGCCACGGCTGCGCTCGAGGCAACTACTCCGTGTTGGGTGAGGATGGCGGCCAGGTTGGTGACCAGACCGTTTTCGCTAAACGCGGAAAAGATGGTGATGAACGCGAGAATCCAGTAGACCGCGGTGCGCAGTGCAGCCGCGACGGTCATCCCCGCAGCACGATTATCGGCGCGGACGATCACCGCTTCCGGCCGGTTGCGCACCAGCATCGCAGTTAGCGGGAAGCCGAGAAGGGCAACGCCACCCAACAGGAGAAAGGCATTGCGCCATCCGTGATGCGCGATCATCCATTGAGTGAGCGGCGGGATCACGACGGAGCCGACTCCACTGCCGGTGAGCAGCAGGGCCAGAGCGAACCCTCTGTTCTTCGAGAACCAGGTGAGCACGGTGCGCGTGTAGGCGAACTGCGCGGTTCCGTTCGCCACCAGGCCCAGCGCAAAGAATGTGAAATAGAACTGCCCGATGTGCCCACCAAGTCTGCTGAGGGAAGCCAGGGCCAGAGCGAATCCGAGGATGGCCGGCAGGATAATGCGGCGAGGCGGGAAGCGGTCGAGCAGGAAGCCGATGGCGGGCGAGACCAAAGCCACAGTAATGGCGGCCAGCGCAAAGGCGCCACCCATCGCTTCCCGTTTCCATCCGAACGCGGCATGCAGGGGATCGAGAAACAAACTGAACGTATACGGAATGATGGGAGCAAAGCTCACCATGACGCCGGTGAAGGCGGCGGCGAGAACGCCCCACCCGGCGTAGTGAATCGAACCTTCCTCCGTTGGCCGAGCAGCGGTCACAGTCATCCGCGATCGAACCGTCGAGCCATCGTCCGAGCCTCGGTGCTCAACATCAATCTTTGGCGCGCCATGCTTATCCATGGCGCGTTAAGGAAGTCACGGGCTTGGAAGTCCGCGGCTCCCCGGCCCAAAGCGGTCACCATGGATCCATGAAGAACGCGCTCGTACCAGGGTGTGTTCAGCTTCTCCGACATTCGGATGCCTACCGATGCAGGCAGAGCCTGAGCGGAAAGGCTGAGAAGGGAAGCAACCATATGGGTGTCACCTTGGGAAATGCGGACCCTGGAGAACGCTGGCCAGTCTACTCAACCCGCGATTCGCGTGTCTTCCACTGAAGAGAGGTCCTTCGTCTCCACCTTTTGGTGGATGGTCCGGGAATCATGGCCGCCCGAGTGGAACCCCGACTCGCCTGGCCGCTGCAGGTTCCGCTACACTCAAGCGGATGGCGACTGTAAGTACTTGAAGGGCCTGTAGCTCAATGGTTAGAGCAGGGGACTCATAATCCCTTGGTTGGGGGTTCAAATCCCTCCGGGCCCACCATTCATTTTGAGGTCCTCAGCCCATGGACCTTTCACCGGCGGCCTGATCCATCAATTTGTTCGCCGATCCCTGTGCGTTGCGCGGATTTCTGTGGAAATCCCAGCCCTGTGGTAACCCCAGTTCCCTCCATCGTTTCCCGATCTGACACCGTTGGAGCGAGGTAGCCTGAAAGTACCACGCCGCCCTTACCAAAGTAATTTTCCTGAGTGACTTACCGTGCTATGTTGCCAGCAGATTAGTAACAGGGACTGACTTACCTGGCGCTCGATTCTGCCGGGCTGCAGGTCAGCCGCTCGCCCTGCTACCCTCCGCCCATTTCGCCATCCCGCCTGCGAAATCCGGCTGAGAACTCACACGAGGACTGACGAGTATGAAGGCTCTGTTTTACTTCTGCCTGGTTTCGAAACGCGCGCCGTTGCTGTTTACCAAAGCGATATTTCCTCTCCTGATGACCGTCGCGGCTTGCGCGACGGCGCTGTCTCCGGCTGCGGCCGCGCAGAGCCTGACGACGTTTGCCGCGACAGCTGTGGGCACAACGACGCCGGCGACGCAAACGGTCACGGTGAACCTGGAAAGCGCAGGGACCGTAGCCAAAGTAGAGGTGGTGACGCTCGGGGCGCCGAATCTCGACTTTACAGAATCCGGTACGGACAACTGCGCGGGGATCAGCTCGGGAAGCTGCACGGTTACGGTTGCGTTTGCGCCGAAGTATCCGGGGCAGCGCAACGGCGCGGTGGTGCTGCTGGGCGCGGGCAACAACACGCTGGGAACGGCATACCTGACGGGCATTGGGCAGGGTTCGCTGGGAGTCATGGTTCCGGGGTCGGTGAGCATTTTGGCCGGCCAGGTGGGCGAATGGACGATGGTGAACGACGGCGGCCCGGCCACGCAGGCGGACTTATATCTGCCGTCGGGAGTGGTGGTGGACGGCGCCGGCAATCTCTACATCGCCGATTCGCACCACAACCGGGTCCGTGAGGTATTCGCAGCGGGCGCGAGCGCGGGGACGATTACGACGGTCGCGGGCGACGGCAGCGCAGGCTATGACGCGACAGCGACAGTGGCGATCACCACGTCGCTGAATCAGCCGGGCGGTGTGGCGATCGATGGCGCGGGCGATCTGTTCATCGCGGATACGAACAACAACGTGATCCGCGAGGTGAACCTGACGACGGGCAGCATTGCCACGGTCGCAGGCACGGGCGCGCCGGGCTACGCGGGCGATGGCGGAGCAGCCACAGCGGCAACGCTCAACTCGCCCGGAGGCATTGCGGTGGATGCGGCCGGCGATCTGTACATCGCAGATACGGACAACAACGCGGTGCGGGAAGTGATCGCGGCAACCGGGAAGATTGCGACGATCGCGGGCGATGGGACGGGTGTGCCGGGATTCGCCGGCGACGGCAGCCTGGCGATCCACGCGAAGCTGGACGCGCCGTACGCCGTGACGCTGGATTACGCGGGCAACCTGTACGTGGCGGACTCGGGCAATAACCGGGTGCGGCAGGTGAACACGGCAGGCAACATCAACACCTACGCCGGCAACGGGACGCCGGCTTATCTGGGCGATGGCGGAGCGGCAATGTCGGCGGAGCTCTACTCGCCGCTGGGCGTGGCGTGCGACCCAGCGGGTAACGTGTACATTGCCGACGCGCGCAATTATGTGGTGCGCAAAGTGAACGCCGTTTCGGGAACGATCACCACCATTGCCGGGACGAACGCGGACGACGATTATATCGACGGGAAATCGGACTTCAGCTACGGCAACGGGCAGAATGGCGATGCCTTCAGCGGTGGCGGAATCGCGACCGGCGCGGGGATTTACGCGCCCTATGGGGTTGCAGTCGACGCCAACGGGAACCTGCTGATCGCGGAATACTTCGACCACCTGATCCGGAAGGTGAACGCGGACGCGGCGACGCTGTTCTTCTCGCCCGAATTGTGGCAGAACCAGGTGAGCTCGCCGGAGAATCAGAAAATTGAGAACGACGGCAACGAAACGCTGACGTTTTCCGCGATTGCGCCCGATGCCAACGCCGCGGTGGCTTCGAGCGGCACCACCTGCAGCACGTCGAGCAGCGTCGCGGTCGATGCGCAGTGCGTCGTCGCGGCGGAGTTTGCACCGACCAGCACGGCCAACCCGTTGCCGAACCCACTAGTGGGAAATGTGAATCTGGTGGGCAATCCCGCGGATTCGCCCCTGGATATTTCTGTTGTGGGTGAGGCGCTGGGACTGAATGGCGCGATTGTGACCCTGAGCTCGAGCCAGAATCCATCGGCCTACGGGCAGAGCCTGACGCTGAACGTTTCCGTGAAGCAGGATCCGAATTCAACGCAAGGCACGCCGACCGGCACAGTGACCTTCTCTGACACGTTCCAGGGAACGACGAGCCCCCTGGGCACGCCGCAAACGCTGAACAGCAGCGGCAACGCCAGCCTGCAACTGACCACGCTGGCGGTGGGCACGCATGTCATCACGG
>JBAVUB010000347.1:0-4427 GCA_049696575.1 Acidobacteriaceae bacterium
GCGGATTTGGGCAATCGGCGGATCCGCGTCGTCAACACGCAGTCCACCACCATCACCACCTTCGGCGTCAGCGTCGCGCCGGGCAACATCGCCACTGTGGTGGGCGACGGCACGCAGGGCTTCACCGGCGACACGGGCCTCGCCACCGCTGCTGACCTCAACAATCCCTTTGCCATCGCGTTGGATGCAGCCGGCAACCTCTATGTGAACGATTCAGGCAACAAGCGCATTCGCAAAATAACTCCGGCATCCTCGGGCACCGTTCAGGTCACGGTGGGCGCCAGTCCCGTCGGACCGTCCTTCAGCATCGATGGAACTGTCTACACCACAGCCCAAACGCAAACCTGGACACTCGGAACGCAGCACACCATCGCGACCACCTCACCGCAGACCGTGGCGGAGACGCAGTACACCTTCAGCTCCTGGTCCGACAGCGGAGCCATCTCCCATCAGGTGACGGCCTCCTCGACCGCCACCAGCTATACCGCCAACTTCACCTCCAGCAGCAAAGTCACGCCAACCGTGACGGTGACGCCGGCGAGCTCGATCATCACGACGGCACAATCCGACCAGGTGACCGTGACGGTGAGCGGCGGCAACGGCAATCCGACCCCGACCGGCACAGTGACCCTCACCAGCGGCAGCTACAATTCCGGAGCTACCGCGTTGACATCCGGCTCGGCGAGCATCACCATCCCTGCCGGGCAATTGGCTGTCGGCAGTGACACGCTGACCGCGACCTACTCCGGCGACACGAACTACAACATCGTGACCGGCACAGCTCCAGTGACCGTGGTGCAGGCCATCGGATCCTGCTCGACGGCGAACCCGAATCCCAATCCGAATCCCGCGTCCTTTGCCGCCGTCCAGGACTTCAACGGCGACTGCAAGAGTGACATTCTGTGGCGGAACACCAGCAACGAGCAGGTCTACGAATGGTTCATGAACGGGACCACCTATTCCGGCGGCGGCGCTCCCGGCGCCCCCACCTCCGACTGGGTCATTCAGGGCGCTGGCGATTTCAACGGCGATGGCTACGCCGACCTCCTCTGGCGCAACAGCACCTCCGGTGAGGTCTATATCTGGCTGATGAATGGCAGCACCCTCACCAGCGGTGCAAGCCTCGGCCATGTCTCCTCCGACTGGGTCATCAAGGGCGTTGGCGACTTAAACGGCGACGGCAAAGCCGACATCCTGTGGCAAAACAGCACCACCGGCCAGGTCTACCTCTGGTTCGTCAACGGAACGACCGTGAACGGCGGCGGAGCCGTCACCTCCGTCTCCTCGGGTTGGGTCATTCAGGGCATCGGCGATTTCAACGGCGATGGCAAAGCCGACATCCTGTGGCGGAACAGCAGCAATGGCCAGGTTTACGTCTGGCTGATGAACGGGACCACAATTGCGACCGGCGGAGGCCTCAGCAACGTCACCTCGGACTGGGTCATTCAGGGCGTCGGCGATTTCGACGGCAACGGCACGAGTGACATCCTGTGGCGCAACAGCATCACCGGACAGGTCTATCTCTGGTTCATCAACGGAACCACGACAGCGAGCGGCGGCGCCGTCGGCTCCGTCTCTTCCGCCTGGGTCATTCAGGGAGTAGGCGATTACGATGGCAGCGGCCGTGCCGGCATCCTGTGGCGCAACACCAGCACCGAACAGGTCTACATCTGGCTCATGAACGGAACCACAATCACCGGCCAGGGCAGCCCCGGCGCCCCCGCCGCTGCCTGGCAAATAGCTCCGTAATCTCCATAGTTGGTCGTCAAACCGAAAAGGGGCTGCCGCTGTGCCGACGATCCGTGGATCGCGAACCCCGGGGCGCAGCCGGAAGCTCCACTCTCCACTCGGATAGAATTCGCTTCGGTGACACAACCGCCCCTGGACATCGAGAGCCGCCACCCAGGACTCGCTCCGAAACTCGGACTCTTCGACGCGACCATGATGGTCATGGGCGGCATCGTCGGCGCTGGCGTCTTCATGAATCCGTACGTCGTCGCCCAGCGTCTGCACTCTCCCGTGCTCATCCTCTCGGTCTGGGTCGCCGGCGGCATTATCGCCATCCTCGGCTCGTTCATCTATGCGGAGCTCGGAGCCCGCATTCCCGAGGTCGGCGGCCAGTATGAATATCTCCGCCAGTCGCTCCATCCCGTCTTCGGATTCCTCTATGGATGGGCGCTGCTCCTCATCATTCAGACCGGCGGCATGGCCGCGGTCGCCGTCACCTTTGCCCGCTATTTCCTGGAACTGACGAGCCTTCACTACTCCGAACACGCAGTCGTCGTCGTCACCCTGGCTTTGCTCACTGCTGTCAATTGCCTCGGGGTCAAACCCGGCGGCCGCTTCCAAAGCATCCTGATGGTCCTTAAGATCGCAGCTATTGCGGCGCTGGTCTTCGCCGGCTTCTTCCTGGTTCGCGCGCCGAAGCCCGTGCTTCACCCCGTCCTCGATCGCCCCATCAGCTTCGACCTGCTCACCGCATTGGGTGCGGCGATGGTCCCGGTACTGTTTTCGTACGGAGGGTGGCAGACGACAAACTTCATCGCCAGCGAAATTCGCGACGCGCGCCGGAATCTCGGTCGCGCTCTCGTGATCGGCGTGGCGGCTGTAGTGGTGCTCTACGTCTCGGTCAACGTCGTCTGCCTCCGCGCCCTGGGCGTGACGGCGCTGGCCGCGACCAGCGTGCCCGCCAGTTCGGTCATGCAGATTGTGGCAGGCGATCGCGGCGCGCGTCTCATCGCACTCGGCATCGCAGTCTCGACGATTGGGTTTCTCAGCCAGTCGGTGCTCACGGGACCGCGCGTCTATTTCGCCATGGCCGAAGACGGCCTCTTCTTTCGCAGCGTCGCAACCCTCTCGCGCAGAACCCAGGTTCCGGTCGTCGCCATTGTGCTGCAGAGCGTTTGGGCAGTGGTCATCGCGCTCAGCGGAAAATACGAGCAGATCCTGAACTTCCAGGCCCCCATCGACTTCACCTTCTTCGGCCTGAGCGCGACCTGCCTGTTTGTTCTCCGCCGCCGCGAACGAAGGCATCCCACCGGCAATCCCGGCTTTCGCGTTCCCGGCCATCCCTTCACCACCCTCATCTTCATCCTGTCGTGCTGGCTCATCGTCGCCAACGCGCTGTGGAAGTATCCTCGCAACAGCTCCATCGGATTTGTCATCATCCTCATCGGATTGCCGGTGTACGCGTTCTGGCACCGGCGTCGGCTGAAGGAGGCAAAAGAATGAGCACTGCGCGTGCGGTCGCGTCCACCTATCTCGAGTGGGCGAAACTCTGCTCGAAGGCAAACTACAACCTTGCCACCAGCGGCATCATGAGCTATCCGCTCGCCGAGCTCCACGTCGCACCGCACGATCTTGAAATCAACGGTACGGACGCGTATGGCTACACGCCGCTGCTCGAGCGTCTCGCCCGCAAGTGCGGCGTCACTCCGGATTGCGTTGTCGCCGCCGCCGGCGCTTCGATGGCGAATCATCTTGCTATGGCGGCTCTCCTCGAACCGGGCGACGATGTCCTCATCGAGCAGCCATCCTATGGACCCGTCCTCGAAGTGGCCTCGTACCTGGGCGCCAACATTCTCCGCTTCGAACGCCGCGCCGACCAGGACTTTCAATTCGATCCCGGCGACCTTGCTCGACAGATCACCTCAAAAACCCGCCTCATTTGCCTCACCAATCTGCACAATCCGTCGGGCGCGCTCATCAGCGAAGAGACCCTGACCCGGATTGGCGGTATCGCACAGACCTCCGGCGCGCAGGTGCTCGTCGACGAAGTCTATCTCGACATGGTCTACGACCAGCCGCAGCGCTCCTCGTTCCATCTCGGGAGCAATTTCGTCGTGACCACCAGTCTCACCAAGGCTTACGGCCTCAGCGGCCTCCGCTGCGGCTGGATCCTCGCGCAGCCCGGCCTTGCCAGGCGCATGTGGCGGCTCGACGATCTTTTCGCGGCCTCGCCGGTTCATCCCGGCGAACTCCTCAGCATCATGGCCCTCGACCAGCTCGCCAAAATCGATGCGCGGGCCCGCGCGCTGCTCGCAATCAACCGCAAAGCCCTCGATGCGTTCTTCAGCGGCCGCGGCGATCTCGATGGTTTCCGCAGCCCCTGGGGCACAGTGAGTTTTCCGCGCCTCAAAAATGGCTCCGTCGACGAGTTCTGCGAATTCCTGCGCGCCCGCTATGAAACCAGCATCGTCCCCGGACGATTTTTCGAGATGCCCAACCATTTCCGCATCGGCATCGGCGGCGATCCCGCCATGACCGCTGAAGCCTTGAAGCGTCTGGCCGCAGCGCTGGACGAATGGGGATCCAACCGGCCATGACCCAGGCGTCTCGCGTCCGCATCGGCATGGACTGGGGCGGCACAAAAATTGAGGCCCTGGCCATGGACGCCGACGGCCGCGAGCTCCGCCGCGTCCGCATTC
>JBAVUB010000348.1:0-2712 GCA_049696575.1 Acidobacteriaceae bacterium
CCCGACACACCGGTGAAGGTGACGGTATAGACGCCCGGCGCAGTGGTTACGGGAACCAGAATCCCGGACAGAGCGAGATCGGCGCCGCCTGCTTTGAGGCGCAGGGTTGGAGGGAAGTCGTCGCAGAGCGATTTCGGCGGTCCTCCTGAGCAGGTCAGTCTCAGGGTGCCGGCAAAGCCGTTCGCAGATCTCGCCTCGAGCAGGAAGACAGCGAGAGTTCCACGCCGGATCGTCTGTGAGGAGGGATCGGTTTTGAGGGTGAAGGCGGCCTGGCTTCTGACCTGGATGGAGTCGGAGATTCCGGCGATGGAAGGGGTTTCTGTATCAGCCGCCGTTACAATTTGCCCGCCCGGAGTATTGAGGGTGACGGGGAAGACGCCCTCGCCGCCGGTGAGAGTGGTGTTCGTGGGCAACACGGCGGCTGCGTCGGTAGAAGCAAACGTGACCTCGCCTGCATAGCCGGTGACAGGGTTGCCGGCGGCATCTTCGGCGGTTACGGTCAGGTCGAACGGCGTTCCGGCTTTAGCCGAGGCGGGCGCGCTGACGACAAGATGGGTCGCGCCGAGCTGCAGCGTCCAGGTGTCGTTGAACAGGCCGCCATCGGATCCGCCTCCGCCGAACAGCACGAGCGTGCCGGTTTCCGCATCGAAGGTCAGGGATGGGGAAAAGCGGCTTCCGGGTGTGATTGCAGGCGTGAGCTCCAGCCAGTTCGATCCATCCCAGGCCCAGGTGCCGTCGAGGGAATCGGGGCCATAGAGGACGACCTGGCCCACGTCGGGATCCCATGCCGATGGGATGGTAAATCCGGCGGGTGGGTGGGTCGCCGGAGTGGCCTGCGACCAATTGGTTCCATCCCAGGTCCAGGTGTCGGTGAAATAGACGAAGGGAAAGTTGTTGCGGCCGCCGAATAGAACGGCCTGACCAGTGCTTCCGTCGAAGGCCATGGCTGCGTCACCGCGACCGGGAGGGCGGCTGGCCGGCGCGGCCTGGGACCAGTTGGAACCGTCCCACAGCCAGGTGTCGTTGAGGAAATTGTCGCCGCTATCCTGGCCGCCGAAGAGCACGACGTTGTGACGGATTGGGTCATACACCGCGGCCGAGCTGGTTCGGCCGGAAGGGCTGGTTGCTGGATTCTGCTGCGTCCAGTTTGCGCCGCTCCAGATCCAGGTGTCGCCAAGCCAGCCGGAGACGCCGGCGGTGGAATCTGCTGAGTAGCCTCCGAACAATACCACTTGATGGTGTGCAGCGTCGTAGGCCATGGCGGGCCAACCCCTTGGTGATGGGCTGTTGGCGGGCGCGGCCTGGGTCCAGATGGAGCCATCCCATATCCAGGTATCGTTGAGGTAACCGGAGAAGGTGAACCCGCCAAAGAGAAGGATCTGGCCGTGGGCCGCGTCGTAGACCATCCCCGCTGCGGACCGTGCGGGTGGCGACGCGATGGGATTCAGCTGGACCCACGTCTGGGCGGCAGAGGAGGCGGCCGTCGCGAGCCCAAGCAGCAGCAACGCGATGAATCGGAGCGTGGGGCTGGAAGGAGCCCCAAAAGGCCGGGAAACGAAGGGCGGGAAACGCGGCAGCAGATGCATCGATGACTCCAATGCCGGTGGGCACCGGCAAAACGTCGTCGCGCCGCGGGGGCGGAATTGCGGAGCAAGCCAGGAGCAGAGGGAACGGACAGCAACGAGCGCTTATGCCGGAGAGCGAATTGCGGCTGCGTTCCGGCGAACGCGGCGCAGACGGTGCAAGCGAAGAGTGCGCGCCGCAAATCCGGCTGGCCCAGCCCCGATTGGGGGAACACCGCGAGAGGTGAAGTTACAGTAGCTCCTTATCTGCCGCAGGTCAATAGTTATCCGCCAGAGATTGAGGATATAGAAAAGACTGGCAAGAACGAAGTAAGTGGGCGAAAGAGGGAACCTGGATGCCGGTTAGCCAGAGGGTTCAGCGCAGTGCATCTTCATTCATAGCGGTAGAGCTTGAGCTTCTCGGTGGAGATGTGGCGTGGGTCGAAGCGCCAGTATTGGCCCTGGTCGTCTTCGTCGCCATTGAGGCGCCGGCCGGGAATCCACTGGCCGTCGACGAATTTTCCCTCATCGACCGAAGCGATTCCAACCTGCGGGCCGCCTGGGGCGCGCGGGGTGAAGGAAACGCGGAAGCCTTTGCCTGCGCCCAGAAACTCGTCGGGGCCAGTGGCCATGATGAGGCCATAGCCGGATCCGGATTGGGAGCCGAAGATGCGGTCGAGGGAAACATGCACGGTATATCCGCTCATGGTGAAGTCGACGGAGGTGCGATTCTTGTCGAGGACGAAGCCGTGCACGTCGCCGGCGCTCTGGTGCGCGAGCAGGAGCGGCGCGAGGCTGGCCAGCTCGCCAAAACTCGCGGCCATGGCGCCGTCCGGGTCGGAATCGGGTTCGTCGATGGCGAAGGGCGAGAAGCCGATACCGGCCTCTTCGCCGAGCGCATAAAAGACGTTGGGGGATCCCGCGGTGCCGCCCCGGGTTTCCGGCATGAAGAGCGGATTGCCGTCGCGGTGATAGCGCCGGCACCAGTCGACAAAATTTTCCGCGTACAAGTCGGGGGCGTAGATGTCGAGAGCTGAGCCCGCGGCCTTCCATATATCAACGACGCGCGGTTCCGGACCGCCGCTGGGATACTGGCCTGGAGTCGCATCGTCGCCTGCCAGCCACGTATTCACATACATGGGGATGTCAT
>JBAVUB010000349.1:0-4673 GCA_049696575.1 Acidobacteriaceae bacterium
ACGCCGAACCGAGGCCTGGCAGCCTCAGCACAGTTCATCCGGCGAAGCGTTGTGGAGCGCCGCCTCTCGCTCTCTATCCGCTATCCGCTCGCCTTCAATTATCCAGCCGCAGCACCAAACACTTCGCCGCGCCGCCCGCCTTCAGGAACTCTGTCAGCTCCACCTGGATAATCTCGAATCCCCGCGCCTCCAGCCGCGCGCAGAGCTCCTGGCTCACCTCGTTCAGCAGGATCGTCCTGCCCACATTCACCGCGTTGCAGGCAAACAGCAGCGCATCCTCCTCCGACACGCAGATTCGCTTCGCCCGGCAATAACGCTCTTCAATCTTCCACAGCGATGCGTCATCGAACGCGCCCGGAAAATACATCACGTCCCCATTCGACAGCGGGCAAAAGCACGTGTCCAGGTGATAAAACCGCGGATCCACCAGCCGCAGCGAAACCACCTCCACGCCCCACAGTTCTGTCAGCTGTTTGTGGCTCGCCTCGCGCGTCCTCAGCCCATGCCCGGCCCACAAGCGCGAACCATCCGCCTCGAACAGCGCATCGCCCTCGCCTTCAAACGGAGTCACCCGCGGAATATCGCGCACCGCAAATCCCGATTCGCTGAACCAGCGCCGGAAATGCGGCTCCTCGCCCTGCCGCTCCTTGTGTTGAAAACTGGCGAGCGCCACGATCCCGCTCCGCACCAGCCCCGCATTCGCCGTAAACACCATGTCCGGCGATCCCGGCTGCGGCTCCACCAGCTCCACCTGGGCAAACGCCCGCAGCGCCGTCCGCAGCTCTTCCCATTGCTGTGTCGCCTGCTGCCGCGACGACCGGTGCACGTTCCCGGCCATCCATGGATTGATGACGTAGTTCACCTCATAGTGCTTCGGCGAGCACATGAGAAACGTAGGCCGGCTGCTCGCCTGAAAAGGAGATGCGCCCGGAACAGCGCCGCTGGGATTCGTCGCGTGGGGTTCCATGACCGAGTGTGCGCCCACTTCCGCACCCCGTAAATCACCCGGCGGGCACGCCTCCACGTCACCTCGCTCGCGTTACCGCCGGGCCACTCCGCGTCCCCGGTTTCTCAGATCGCGTATTGTTATCTATGCTGTAGAGGCCCGCATCCCCAGGGCCACAGGAAAGGATTCTGCATGAAGTTTGCCCATTTCGCCTCCGCTCTCCTCGTTCTCGCCGCGCCTCTTGCTATGGCCCAGGGCACCACCTGGAAATCCGACCCCGCCCACAGCGAGGTCGATTTCTCCATCCTGCATATGACCGTCTCTAAGGTTCACGGCCGCTTCGGCACCGTCGACGCCACCCTCGTCTACGACCCCAGCGACGTCACCAAATCCACCGTCAACGCCACCATCGACGTCACCGGCGTCGACACCGGCGTCCCCAATCGCGACAACGACCTCAAGGGCGCGCGCTTCTTCGATGTGGCCAACAACCCCAAAGCCACCTTCACCAGCACCAGCGTCACGAAGGGCGGCTCCGGCCTGCAGATCGCCGGCAATCTCACCATCAAAGGCGTCACCAAACCGGTTGTTCTCGATGTCGAGGGTCCCACCGGTCCCGTGACCGGCCAGAACAAGAAAACGCAAATGGGTTTCTCCGCTACCACCACCATTCACCGTGAAGATTTCGGCGTCGGCGCTGGAATGCCCGCCGCCATGCTCGGTGATGACGTCAAAATGACCATCGAACTGGCCTTCGTCCAGCAGTAAGCCTTCGCGTACCGGCGCCCTGACGATCCTCTGGTTCTCTCCTCGCGCAGCAGAACCAGAGGATCCAGCCCCCATCCTCGTCCACCCAAATCAAAAGAACCTCGCCCGGCTCCGCTTCTTCGCGAGGTCAATACAATATTTCCGGCTGCCCATCGTCTACAGGGGTGGACGAGTGACCCGTGCAAGCCATGACCACCATGACCGAGCAGGAACGCCAAATCTCGGAGGTCATTGCGCAACAAGGGTCCCGGCTGCGCAATTTCATTCGCCGCCGGGTCCCTTACGAAGCCGACGTCGAAGACCTGCTCCAGGAAGTTTTCTTCAAGCTGGTCGAAGCCAACCGCCTGCTGATGCCCATCGATTACCTGACCGGCTGGCTCTTCACCGTCGCGCGCAACGGCATCACCGATTTCTTCCGCAGGAAGAGGCCGCAGAATTTCTCCGCAGCTGCCGTCGAAGACGAAGACGGCGAACTGCTCGTGTTTGAAGATCTGCTGCCCTCGCCCGATGCCGGGCCGGAAGCGTTGTACTTCCGCCGCGTCCTGCTGGAGGAGTTGGAAGCAGCACTGGCCGAGCTGCCCGCCGACCAGCGCGCCGTCTTCGTCGCGCACGAGCTGGAGGGGCGCAGCTTTAAAGAGTTGTCGGCGGAAACCGGCATCAAGGTCAACACCCTGCTCTCCCGCAAGCGTTACGCGGTGCTCCATCTGCGCGACCGCTTGCAGAGCGTGCACGACGAGTTCATGAGGAAATGAGGAACGGAATGGAAAACTCCTGGGTCAAGAGAAATAAGTGGATCTTCGTTGCGGGCCCGCTCGCCCTCGCGGCGTTTATCGCGCTCTTCGGCGAAGTGACCATGTTGCTGTGGAACTGGCTGACCCCCATGCTCTTCGGATGGCGTCACATCACCTTCTGGCAGGCCATGGGACTGCTGATCCTCTGCCGGCTCCTCTTCGGAGGCCTCAGCCACGGCGGCAACAAAGGTTCCGGATGGCGTCGCCGCAGGCGCGAGAAGTGGGAAGCCATGACCCCCGAAGAGCGCGAAAAGTTCCGCCAGAGATGGGGGCGCTGCGGCGGCTTCCCCCCGACCGCCAACGAAACCCGCGAAACCCCCTGAGGGGAAATAGGTCAGGAAAGTGGCCAAATGATGCTGCTGGCAATGGAGGCGCCGTTCACAAACAGAGGTAAAATCTAATAGGGCGGGAAGAGCATATGGCAAATGCCGGCAATTTGGCTGAGAAGATCCAGGCGCTGAGCCCCGAGCAAATCGGGGAGGTGGAGGCGTTTGTAGAATTCCTCCGGTTCCGCGGCCTGGATCGCGCGCTGGCGACTGCGGCTGCGGCGGCCAGCGAGCCGGCATTTGAGCGCGTGTGGAGCAATCCGGAAGACGACGCCTACGATGCCTTATGAGTTTGGCGACGTCGTGCTGGTGAGCTTTCCCTTTACCAACCAGATGACGTTGAAGAAACGTCCGGCAGTTGTAGTAAGTAACAAGTCCTACAATGCTTCGAAGCGCGACGTTGTGATTATGGCAATCACCAGCCAGGTTCGCGCATCCGGAGCCGCGGGCGACCTCTTGATCAACAAGTGGCAAGAGGCAGGCTTGCTGAAACCCTCCGCGATTAAACCGGTGTTCGCCACCATCGAGCAAGGCTTGATTATCCGGCAACTCGGGTGTCTCGATCCGCGAGATCAGTCTGATCTTCGAGCCTCGATCGCAACAATCCTCAGCTAGCTCGATGCACGCTTGAGCCGATTAAACTACTTCGCGAAGTTCTTTGTCTCTCGCGCTTGAACGCTTTCGTCGGTCGGAGTAGGTTGGGTCCGTGAAAATCTCCGCTGCCCGTGCCGCTCTCTTCTGCCTTTTCCTTCTCCCGATCTCCACTCCGGTCCTCACCGCCCAAATCCCCAAACACGGCTTCGTGCACACCCACTCCGAGCAGCTTTTCGATGGCGATAACCAACCGCTCCTGCTCCGCGGCATCAACCTCGGGAACTGGTTCGAAGTGGAAGGCTACATGTTTCACTTCGACGGCGGCCCGCAATCCCCGCGCGAGATCGAGGACCTCACCAAAGAGCTGCTCGGTCCCGCCAAGGCCGAAGAATTCTGGCGGCAGTGGCGGGCGAACTACATCACCGAAGCCGATCTGGATCGCATCAAGGCCTTGGGCTTCAACTCCGTCCGCGTCCCGCTCCACTATAAGTTCTTCTCGAGCGACGACGCCGAAGGCTTGAAGCTTGTCGATCAGCTCGTCGACTGGGCGAAGAAGGACGGCATCTACGTCATCCTCGACATGCATTGCGCCCCCGGCGGCCAAACGGGCACCAACATCGACGACAGCTACGGCTATCCCTGGCTCTACTCAAGCCCCGAGGCCCAGGAAGAAACCGTCGCCATCTGGCGTCGCATCGCCCAGCACTACCACAACAATCCCACCGTGCTCGGCTACGACCTGCTCAACGAGCCCATCCCGCATTTCCCGCAGCTGCGCGTTTTCAATCGCGAACTCGAGCCCGTCTACTGGAAGATTGCCCGCGGCATCCGCTCCGTCGATCGCAACCACGTGCTCATCCTCGGCGGCGCGCAGTGGGATACCAACTTCAAAGTCTTCGGCCCTCCCGGCGATCCCAACGTCATGTACACCCTGCACAAATACTGGACCGACAAAACCGACACCAGCGTCATCCAGGAGTATCTGGATTTCCGCAATCAATATCACGTGCCCATCTGGCTCGGCGAATCCGGCGAGAACAAGGACGCCTGGGTCGAGGCCTTCCGCAAGACCCTCGAAGCCAACCACGTCGGCTGGGCCTTCTGGACCTATAAAAGGATGGACGCGACTCCGTGCGTCGCGGCCTTCGACCGCCCCGTCCGCTGGGACGAAATCGTCGCCTTCGCCAAGCTGCCCACCGGAACCGGCAACGCCGAGAAACGCATCGCCGCGCGGCCTCCGCAGGGCGA
>JBAVUB010000350.1:0-8817 GCA_049696575.1 Acidobacteriaceae bacterium
GGCCCTTGACTCTCCTGTGGGGGGAGGGTGGAGAACATTCCTATGCTGAAGATTCGGTCGCGAAGCTGCCGGGGGTACCCCCCCTCCCCCCTGGGGGGTACGGCAAGTGAGTGTACTGGGGACATGCTTTACAAAACAGACCGGAGACATGGTTTACACCATGGCGGAGAACAGTTGGCTTTCCCAGCTTTGGCTTGACGCATGAAGATGCGTTTATGCCCTGGAAAGAGACTCGAACCGTGGATCAACGCTTGCAGTTCTTATCGAGCTATCAGAGGGAAGAAATGTCCGTGACCGATCTGTGTCACGAGTACGGCATCTCGCGTCCAACTGCTTACAAGTGGATTAAGCGCTACGACGAGGTTGGGCCTGAGGGCCTGCTCGATCTCACGCGCACGCCGCACAGTTCGCCGTACGCAACTTCGGTGGAGATAGAGAACGAAGTCCTTGCGCTACGTAAGCGGTTCCCGTCCTGGGGAGCGAGGAAGCTCAAGGCGAGGCTTGAGCGCATGAACCCGAACGTGATCTGGCCGGCGGCGAGCACCGTGGGTCAGATCCTCAGCCGGGCCGGACTCACCAACCCGAAAAGGAAGAAACGGCGCGCCACGCCCAGCTCGCAACCGTTCTCGATGGTCACGGCGCCCAACCAACTTTGGTGTATGGATTTTAAAGGATACTTCCTAACTGGCGATGGTTATCGCTGCGATCCATTTACGATCACCGACGCCCACAGCCGGTTTCTCATTCGGTGTCAGGCGGTCGCACGGATGGACCTGGCCCAAGTGAGCGCAGTTTGCGATGCTGCGATGCGCGAGTACGGAATGCCAGAACGCATCCGCACAGACAACGGGGCGCCATTCGCGGGAGTCGGCCTGCTCGGTCTGTCGAAATTGTCACTGGGATGGATGAAGCTCGGCATCGTTCACGAACGCATTCAGCCCGGACGGCCCCAGCAGAACGGAAGGCATGAGCGAATGCACCGTACTCTGAAAGAGGACACCGCGAAGCCGCCAGCACGCACAGTGACGGCGCAGCAGAAGAAGTTTGATCGTTTCCGCCTGGTGTTCAACCATGAGCGCCCACATGAAGCGCTTGCCAATGAGACGCCTGGAAGTATCTACGTGCCCAGCACTCGGCTGCTGCCCAGTAGAGTAGCGAGTTTTCAGTATCCCAGATCGTTCCAGACTCGGAGGGTGAACAACAGCGGGGACATCAGTTGGCATAAGGGCCGGGTGTTCGTCAGCGAGGTGTTCCGCAACGAGGAGATCGGCCTCGAACAGATGGATGAGGACGTACACCGAGTTTTCTTCTGCAACACTGAACTGGGCGAGTTCAACAGCTCCGAGATGCGGTTTCGGCCCGCGCTCCGTCCGTAAAATTCTCTCGTTGTATTTGTGGGCCCTAGCTGGGTAGTCCGAATTACCGCGTAACTCAGCTAGGGTCTAAGGTCGCTGCAAGCGGGATCAACTTGGTTTTTCCAATCGTTTGAGTCACGAATTGGATGGTCATACGTGATTGGCGCGATTAACTCCCCGAACGCAGACTGACGACGAATGACTCCCACGGTATAAACCGGATTGTCAGGCTTGCTGCTTCGATCGAGTTGAACGGTGATTGAGTAGCGGCTCCACGTCTTGTCAGAGTAGACGGGGTATCTCGGGCTGCCATCGGCCGGTTGAGATGTCCCCAACGCAACCAGTCTAAGGGACTCCGTTTCGGCAGAGAGATCGTGAGTCACGTACATCTCTAGCCCGCCAAAACGAGGGTCGTGGACCTCTTTCCCGGTTCGAGCGGCAGTGCAAACAAGTTGCAAATCCACGACGGACGGCTTGACACGCTTTAGCTTTGGCAGCTTGGCCGATGTCCGTATTCTTTCCAATTGCGCGGCGACCTGATCTTCTGCTTTCCGCTGCGCTGCAGTAGTCAACTGGGAACGGGCGGATTCATCAGTTTGTGCGGCAAGTGATATGGCCGCGCATGCAATTGCTAGTGCTGTGACCAATCGAATTCTCACAGCTTGAATCTTACATCTCTGGCAAGCGCCCTCCCTGGATTGAAGTTGCAAGTCACGAGCGGCCCCAAAAAACAGCCATGGAAATGACGGGGCATGGAAAGCATGGAAAGCCATAAAGCCGGCTTTCCACCCTTCCCACACCCCTTGGAAATCCCTGCGGGGATTCCCACATTACCACGGCTGCGGCTACGACTATCATGTATTTGAAGACCGGCAAAGCCCGCCGAAAACCCGCAATCAGAGCCACTCTCACCGCAAGGGGCTTGTAAACCATGTCCCCGGTCTAAAACGTAAAGGATGTCCCGGTACTCTCACACACGGCTCGACGTTTTCTGCGATTCGAATCAGAAGAGCGGGGGTACGAGAGCCCAGGTGTCGCGGCGCCACGCGTCCCAGTCCGGGCCGAAATTCTTGCTGAGGATTTTTTCTTCCAGGCGCAGCTTGCGCCAGTACGTCACCGTGATGATGAGGAAGGCCAGGAGCGCATGGATCTGGCCAGAGACGAGCATGACTCCGGCATACATGGCGAGGACTCCGGTGTAGATGGGATGGCGGATGGTTTTGTAGGGGCCGGAGCGGATGAGCTGATGGCCGGCGACGATGCGGACTTCGCCGCTCCAGTTGCGGCCGAGATGGCGGCGCGCCCAGAAGGCGAAGAGGATGCCGGCGATTTCGACGGCGAGGCCGGCGACGCTGAGCAGGCGGCTCGCGGGAAGGAAGCGGCGGGTGAGCCCTGGCACGGAGAGGATGAGGAGAAGCACCGCGGAGTTCAGGACGATGAGATGGAGACGCCGGGACCACAGCGACTCAGAGGATTGGGTGGGGGCGCTGTCTTTGGCGGCGGCGCTCCAGTAGATGCTGAAGAAGCAGATGAGGGCGATGGCGAGCCACATGCCGCGGGGCAGCATCAACCAGCGTGGGTTGTCGGATCCGGTGTGGTGACCGACGAGTCCTGCGCCGATGATGCCGCCGACGGCGCCGGCAATGAGCATCTTGAGGAGGGTTTTGGCGGTTCGGCTCATCGGGTGTGGACATGGTATAGCGCCTGGAAGGAGCGCGTGGGCGTCCTCGGTCGGTTTCAGGCCGGTCCTGCGTCAGCGGCCGGCGGACTCGACGGCCGCAAGCAGGTCTTCATACTCGAAGGAACCGTTGTGGCGCTGGCCGTTGATAAAGAAGGTGGGTGTGCCGTTGACGCCGCTGCGAACGCCTCCGGAAAAATCGGCACTGACGCGCGCCGCGTAGTCTTTCCGATCGAGCGCTTCGAGCAGTTCAGGCGCGGAAAGACCCAGTTCCACAGCGAGATCCTCGAACAGAAGCAGGCTGAAGCGGCTCTGGTTTTCGAAGATCAGGTCGTGCATCTCCCAGAACTTTCCTTTGGCGGCCGCGAATTCAGCGGTTTCGGCTGCGGCTTCGGCATGAGGATGGATCTGGCTCAGCGGGAAATTGCGGAATACAAATCGGAGGCGCTTGCCAAGGTGGCGCTGCAGGCGTTTGACAATCGGATGAGCGTGGCCGCAATGGGGGCATTCGTAATCGCCGTACTCGACGAGCGTGCATTCCGCATCGGCGCTGCCCTGAACGTGATCCTCGGGTCCAACCGGAATTTTGAGTGTACTCACGGCTACTCCTGTTTGGGCAGCCGTTCGAGAGCATCGAGGATGCCGTCGGCGCCGGGGTTGACCGCAATCGGCGAGCAGTAGCTCCAGGCAATGACGCCCTCTTTATCGATGACAAACAGCGCTCGTTCGGAAATGCCATCCTGTTCGCGATAGGCTCCGTAGGTCCGGGCGACAGCGCCTTTGGGCTCGAAGTCAGCGAGCAGAGGGAAGCGGAGCTTCCGATTTTGGGCGAAACCTTCATGACACCAGACGCCGTCGACGGAGATTCCCAGGAGCTCCGCGTGAAATTTCTGGAATTCGGGAAGAACTTCGTTGTACAGAGCCATCTGGTCGCCACAGACGGGGCTCCAGTCCGCGGGATAAAAGGCCAGAATGACAGGATTGCCCCGCAGCTCGCGGAGGGCGAGTTTCTGATCGGGGGTGACAGAAAGGCTAAATTCCGGGGCGAGGGTGCCGGGAGTCAGGATCGCAGCCATCGATTCTCCAATAACGGGGAAGATTCGGCGGACCGGAGTTTGGATTCTATCAATTCATGCCGGGCGCAGGGTCAGGCGAGCGGCGCGTGGGCGATTTCTTCGAGGATGCGGAGGGGAGAGATTTCCGGGCGGACCATGGCTTCGGGGCGGACGAGAAAGGTTTGCTCGAGGGCGTACTGGCCGGCGAGAACGGCGTGGGGGACGGTGTCGGTGTAGACCATCCACGAGGAGCCGGAGGGGAACTGGAAGGGGTATTTGGGGCAGTCGGCCTGGAAGCGCGGATTCTCTTTGAGGAAATTGTGGAACCGCATCATGAAATCGTCGTAGGGCGAGCGCTTGAGGGAGGGGATGGCGGCGCCGAGCCCGATGGCGCGGGCCGTGGTTTTGCCGAGACGGGAGAGCGCGGAGCCAGGGCGCGGCGCGATCTCTTTGGGGGCAAATTGGCGGACGGTGGCGGCGAAAGGGTCGCTGACGATCCAGTCGCGGGTGCGCGCGGGATGGATGTTGTTAAAGAAGCGCAGAATGCGCGCGCCGTGCGTGGGGCGGGTGGGGAAAGCGTCCGTGTGGAGAAGGTCGTTGCGGCGGCGCAACGGGAGGTCGCGGCCCTGTTCTTCCTGTGGGCGGAAGCTGGCGTAGTCGAGCTTCCAGTGCTGCTGGTAGGGGGCGAGGAAACTGGTGAGGAACTGGACGACGGAGTTTGAGTAGCCGTGCATGATGCGCTGGAGGCGCTCGACGGCCGCGGGATTGGCGGTTTTGGCGTCGAATCCGCTGAGGCGATCGATGGCGGGCTTGTAGGCGATGTTTTTGTGGAGGGAGCTGTCGGCCTGTTGCTGGCCGAGGAGGAAGCTGGTGTCGTCGGCGGTGAGCGGGACCGGGGATTGCGGGAAGTAGAGGATGTCGCCGGCCTCCAGCTGCGCGCAGAAGGCGCGGGATTCTTCGGGAGTGGGAGTGAGCGAGGTAGAGAGGATGGTGACGACGGGCATCTAGCGCGATCCTGAAAGCTTACGGCGGAGCCAGGTTCCGGTGAAGAAGAAGAGCGCGGCGACCAGAACGATGAGGCCGATGGGGAAGGCGACGTAGAGGTAACTGTCAGCGTAATTGACCTGATGATGGCCGATGCCGTTCCAAACCAACAAGGTGACGATGGCGAGAAAGAGGGTAGAGAAGAAGGCGAGAAAGCCGGACGCGAGGGAGAGCAGGAGGGAGGAAAAGAAACCGAAGTCACCGAGGGGGATGCCGAGCAGGCGGGCCGGCTGCGTGATGGCGGTCATGCTGCAACTCTCCGTCAGCTAGAATACAAGCTTATGGCTGGAGCCGCGCAAATCCCGCTGTTTTCCGCCGCGAAAGTGGCGCAGGACGCACAGGTGCGGCAGTCGGATAACGGCCTGTGCTGGGCGAGCTTCGGTGAAGTGCACACGAGCGCCGACGAGTTGGAGAAGATTGTGCAGGCGGTACCGGCGGTGGTGGCAGCGGCACTGCGGCAGCGGGCGTGGTACTTTGTTCCGCTGGCAATCGGGGAGAACGATGACACGGTGGTGGCGCCGGATTACACCGTGGACCTGGGGGATCGCGCGATCTGCCACAGGAACGTGCGCTTCAGCGGGTCGGAGTGCATTTTTATTTCGACGCGGCTGATGCAGGACCGGTTCGCGCTGGCGTTCGAGTTTTTGATCAATGTGGGGCATCAGTTCGTGGACGTGGTGGGCGTGCCGCAGAGTTTCGCCGAGCTGGCGTGGTCGCAAGCGACGTCGGATGTGCGCGGCGAGACCAGCCACGATGCGTGGGAGAGCCGGCGGCGAGCGCTGGACCGCAGCCGCGGGAGCGAAGTGGATGAGCGGGCGAAGTCGAGTTTCTTCGAGTCGGCGTTCGCCGATGCGCTGGCGATTTACATGCTGTCACTGACGATTGATTTCGACTACGCGGACTTGCGGGAGCGGGAGTATCCGCTGCTGGCGGCGCCGGCGCTGGCGGAGCGGCTGCGGCATGTGGCGGAGATGTTTCCTCCGAATACCGGGTATGAGTTTGAGATTCGGTATCGGCGACGGGGCTAGAGTTTAGGGATTAGGGCTGGGCCACAGCGGGACTTACATCATGGCAGCGCGTAAAAAGTCGCTGGATCGCACACGGCGCAAGGGTGCCGGAAAGTCTTCCGAGCAGAATATCCCGAAGTGGAAGCGGACCATCATCGGGATGGGGCAGTTTGAGGGTGGCCCTCCCGACCTTGCTACAAACAGGAAATACCTGGCCGGGCTCGGCCTGAGCCGCAGCGAAATCCTCCGTCGTCGTTCCGATTGAGGGGCGTTTCGATGCGCGCGCGCAAGCCGGTTGCTCTGCTCGATGAAGACTCCCTCTACAACTATGCGGTGAAGGTGCTGGGGCAGCAGATGCGGACAGTCGCCGAGGTGAAGCGACTGCTCCGGAAGCGCGTCGAGCCGGATGAGGCCGGCGAGGCGAAAGTGGAAGCCGTCGTCGGGCGGCTGAAAGAACGGAAATACCTGGATGATGCGGGGTATGCCCAGGACTTTGCGAAGCTGCGGCAGGAGAATGCGAGCTTCGGGAAGCGGCGGGTGCAACAGGATCTGATCCGGAAGGGCGTGCATGCGGCGGTGATCGGGAAGACGCTCGAAGCGGCGTACGAGAACGTGAACGAGGAGGAGCTGGCGCGGAGGCATCTGGAGCGCAAGCGAGTGAAGAAGCCGGGGAACGAGAAGGAAGCGGCGCGGGTGATGCGGCTGCTGATGCGGGCGGGATTTTCGACTGGGGTGATTTTTCGCATTCTGAAGAAGTGGGATGTGGAAGTAGAGCGGCTGGCAGAGGTCGAGGAGCCGACTGAGTATCCCGAGGAGAACTGAGGGGACTGACCAGCGCACCTCCAGGCGATTCCCACATCTGCCAAAACCGGGCAGATACGGGCCAGCCGGAGTTATCCAGCTGTGCTATTCTTCGACGTTCCTTATGAATGAACGCACGAATCCAATCCGCGTGCTGGTGGCGAAGCCGGGCCTCGACGGGCATGACCGCGGGGCGAAGGTGATTGCGCGCGCGCTGCGCGATGCGGGGATGGAAGTGATCTACACGGGCCTGCGGCAGACGCCGGAGATGATCGTGAACGCGGCGATCCAGGAAGACGTGGACTGCGTGGGGCTGAGCATCCTGTCGGGCGCGCACAACGCCATCGTGCCGCGGATCACGGCGATGCTGCGCGAGCAGGGCGCGGGCGACATCCTTGTAGTGCTTGGCGGGACGATTCCCGAACAGGACGCGCAGGCACTGAAGGGGCAGGGCGTAGCGGCGATTTTTGGGCCGGGGACATCGCTGGAGTCGGTGGTGCGGTTCATTCGGGAAAATGTGAAGGCGAAGGGCGTGGGCGTGTAGTCCCTTTCGGACTGGCGGCTTACGCATGCGGCTGCAGCCGGATTCGATCAGTTGAAAACAAGTCAGGCGTGGTTCTTCCAGCCGGCGGCCATGCGTTCTTTCAAAATGCAGTGATCCATGACGACTTTGACGCCGGCGGCTTCGGCCTGCGCGGCGGCTTCCGGGTGGACGACGCCTTCCTGGAGCCAGAGCCGCGGAATTTTGAGGCGGATCACGTCCTGAACGATGGCGGGGACAAATTCGGGGGCGCGGAAGACGTTCACAAGGTCGATTTCGGGGTGAGCAGCGAAGGCGGAGTCCAGGTCGGGATACGCTTTTTCGCCGAGGACGCTGTCGATGGCCGGGTTGACGGGAATGATGCGGTAGCCCTGGGATTGCATGAAGCGGGATACGCCGAGGGAGGCACGTCCCTCACGATTGGTGAGGCCGACGACGGCGATGGTGTGAGCGTGGTCGAGAATCTCGCGGATGGTTGCCGGTTCGTTCATTCCTGTTCGATGCGCGAGATCAATAATTGACGATTTTGGCGAAGGACTGGGGGTCGAGGCTGGCTCCGCCGACTAAGGCTCCGTCGATGTCCTCTTCGTTCATGAGGGCGGTGGCGTTGTCGGGTTTGACGCTGCCTCCATACAGGATGCGGAGATGGTCGGCGGTTGCAGGGCTGAAGAGCTTCGCAACTTCGCCGCGGATGAGGGCGTGGGCTTCGGCGGCCATCTGCGGGGTTGCGGTTTTGCCGGTACCGATGGCCCAAACCGGTTCGTAAGCGATGACGATGGGGGTAGCTGCGCTGGCGGCGATGCCGGCGAGGACGCCGCGGGTCTGACGGAGGAGGACTTCTTCCGTCTTGCCGGCTTCGCGCTCAGCCAGGACTTCGCCCACGCAGACGATGGGGACGAGCCCATGCTGGAGGGCGGTTTTGAGCTTCTTGTTGATGAGGTCGTCGGTTTCGCCGAAGTACTGGCGGCGCTCGGAGTGGCCGAGGATCACATGCGTTGCGCCGATGGCTTTGAGCATCAAAGGAGAGGTCTCACCGGTGTAAGCGCCTTCGTCGGCAAAGTGCATGTTTTGCGCGCCAATGGCAACCCCAGAGCCAGTGGCGGCCGCGATGACCACAGAGATGGAGGTAAACGAGGGGCAAACGACAATCTCGTCCCGATCGTGGTTGGCGACCAGGGGCAGGAAATTCTTCATGAACTCCTGGGCCTGAACGGGGGTTTTGTACATTTTCCAGTTGGCGGCGATGAGCGGCTTGCGCGGCATGGTCTGGTTCCTCAGGGTGATTGTAGAAGAGAGTAGTGGGGGGTACGGTGACACAGGGCACAGGGTGGAGCTC
>JBAVUB010000351.1:0-10494 GCA_049696575.1 Acidobacteriaceae bacterium
CTCCGGCACGGAACCACTCACGGGCGAGCAGGCCGAATTGGGTTGAATCCGCGTGGCCGCGCCAGTTGCGGATGGCAGGGTCCCAGGTTTCGCCGGAGTTGGGATAGACAAGGGTGGGCTTGCGGTCGTTGTGTCCGAAGCGCGCTTCGATGATCAGCGGAGTGATGAGACTGGGCGCGGTGCAGTTGATCCCGACGGCGGCGACCTGTGGATGCGGGGCCAGGGCTCGAGCGCAATCGCGAAGGGGTTCGCCATGGGCGACGTGGGCGGCGTCGCGGCAGGTGAAAGAGAGCCATGCGGTCAGTGCGGGAACTGATTCGAGCGCGCGGAGGATGGCCTGGGCTTCTTCGAGCGAGGGAATGGTTTCGAAGGCGAGGAAGTCGGCGTTGGTTTCGGCCAGGATAGAGAGGCGTTCGCTATGAAAGGCGACGAGATCGTCAAAGCCAATGGTGTAGAGGCCGTGATACTCGGCTCCGTTGTGGAGGGCGGCGCCATAAGGACCGAGCGATGCGGCGATCCAGACGGGGCGGGGATCCTCGAGGGCATAGAGCGCGCGGGCCTGCTCGGCAATTTCGACGGACTGGCGCAGCGCGCGTTCGACGCGGCGGGCGGCTTCGGCGGAGTCAGGGGTGAACTCGCGATAGCCCTGGGCGGAGACCTGATAGCTGGCGGTCGAGATGCAGTCAGAGCCGGCGCGGAGATAGTCGAGATGGACGGCGGCGATGGTTGCGGGGGACTGGTCGAGCACATGCGCGGACCAGAGCGGGCCGGAGATATCGCATCCGCGGCGCTCCAGCTCGGTGGCCACGCCGCCATCGAGCACGTGGATGGTTGAGAAATGGATGGAATCACGGGGCTTCATGGGCGCAGGGCAAGGCAGGGGCCGGATCGGGTCCGGCCCTTGTCTTTCATTCTCTATTGTGCCAACAGTCTGGGGGAGGGGCGAATTGTGGGGCGGAAATAACCCGCAGCAGGGCGGGACTACAAGCTGTTGCCAACCTTATTAAAGAAGTTGGAAATCGAATTGGCGAGAGTGTCCATCGAGGCGACCAGGGCAAGCGCCAACACAGCGAGGATCAGGCCATATTCGATCAAGTCCTGGCCGGATTCGTCCCGGACAAAGTCCAGCAAGCGCGGTGGGGCGACGATCATTGCAGTCTCCCTTGCAACTGTCATTGCCACCATGCAGAGAACCGATAAAGCGCGTCCGCGCTGGAGGTGGATATGATCACAGTGGACTACCGGAGGCCGGGGTTCAATGGCTGCCCGGTGTTATTACCTCAGGGTGATGTCGTGGGGTTCCAGGGCGGTGAGTTCGGGGACGATGGATTCTGTGTGCGAGGCGAGCAGGGCGCGGATTGCCCGAGCCGGTGCGGGTCGAGTAAACTGAAGGAACGCCGGGGATCAACGAGATGTCGGGGAGTGGCTCAGCCTGGTAGAGCACCTGGTTCGGGACCAGGGGGTCGGAGGTTCAAATCCTCTCTCCCCGACCATTTATGTCACAAATTGAATCACCTTATTGGGTGGGTGGTTTATAGACCGGTCGGGCCAACCGACTGATGTGGAATCCTGTGGTCCACCGTGGAGTCGCCGACTCTCCAGGAGGGGCGACTTCGGCGTCCTTCGCGATTCCTCGTCGACGGATGTACACCCGGACCTATAATCGGGTTCCAGGAACGGACAGTTCGAAGGGGCCACGGTTTTCTTGCTTGCCGCTTCGGAGGACTCGGTTTCTCCCCCCGCAATTCTCGCGTGAACTAACAGAAGATGCCTGCGCCCGGCATGGACGACGATCCTACACTTTCGCTGGCCGGAAGCCTGCAGGGCCCGGTCGAGGTACCGGCCGCGCTGGGTACGTGGGGGGATTTTCGCCTGCTGGAGCGGGTCGGTCATGGCGGCTTCGGTGAGGTGTATCGGGCGTGGGATCCGCGGCTCGAACGCGAAGTAGCGCTGAAGCTGCTGTTGCCGAATTCGGTGAGCGGCGACGAGGAGTATCGAGCGCTGCTGCGTGAGGCGCGCGCGCTGGCTTCCGTACAGCACCCGAACATCGTGCATGTTTACGGGATCGACCGGCACGATGGGCGAGTCGGGTTCTGGACGGATTTTGTGCACGGCAAAACGCTGTCGGCGCTGATTCGAGCGCAGGGGCCGTTTGGCTATCGCGAGGCCGCGTTGATCGGGCTCGATGTGTCGCGAGCGCTGAGCGCGGTGCACCGCACGGGTTTGCTGCACCGCGATATCAAGTCAGAGAACGTGATGCGCGAGGAGGGCGGGCGCATTCTTCTGATGGATTTTGGGCTGAGCTCGCTGCCGCAGCTGCAGGCGAATATCTCAGGATCGCCGAACTACATGGCTCCGGAGCTGTTTCAGGGGAGAGCGGCGACAGTGGCGTCGGACATTTACGCGATGGGCGTGCTGCTCTATTTCCTCGTGACCGCGGAGTATCCGGTGAAGCTGAGCAAGCGGCCGTTTGCTGAGGCGGTGGCCGCGATCAGCGACCGGAGAACGCTGATCGACCTGCGGCCGGACCTGCCGGAGTCGTTTCTGCGCACGGTGAATGTGGCGACGGAGATCGATCCGGCGAAGCGGTTTGCGAGTGCAGGGCAATTGGCGGCAGCGCTGGCGGAATCGCTGGGGGCTTCTGTGCCGGCGGATTTGGTCGGGAGTCCAGCGCCGTCACGGAAACGCAGCAGGAGGTGGGTTTGGGAAGCGACGATTGCTGCGGTGATCCTGGCACTCGCGGCGGGATTTGGAGTGTGGAGGGGAACGATCCAGCGGTGGATGCATCCGGCGTCGGCGGGAGTTCCGGCGGGAACTCCGGCGAGCGTCGATGACGAATATCTGAAGGCAGAGGACCTGCTGCAGCGGGCCTATAAGGCTACTAATATCGATGCGGCCGCGAAGGGGTTCCAGCAGATCCTGCAGGAGGATCCTTCTTTTGCGCTGGCGGCAGCGGGACTGGGCAATGCGTGGTTTTTGCAATACCGGAACAGCAAGGATCCGAAGCTGCTGGACCAGGCGCGAGCGGAGGAGATGAAGGCGCTGCAGATGGATCCGAATCTGGCGCCGCCTTATGTGACGCTGGCACGGATCGCCACAACGCAGGGGCAGATCGCGCTGGCGCGGCAACAGGTACAGAAGGCAATCGCTCTCGATCCTCATAGTGCCGAGGCTTATGGCTCCGCTTTGGCTGAGATCGATCAGGCGGACGGGCGGACGCAGGATGCGATCACCGCGGTGCAGAAGGCGATCGATCTTGCGCCGAATGACTCACGATGGCCGGTGAGGTTGGGAATCATCTACTTCACCAGCGGAAAACTGGAGGAGGCTGCTACCGAGTGGCAGAAGAGTGTGGAGCTCGATCCTCAAGATAGTGCCGCGTTCTACGATCTCGGCCTGGCCCGGATGCAGCTGGGTCAGTTCGATGAGGCGCGAAAGGACCTCGAAAAAGTTCTGACGATCCAATCCGATCCCGATGCCTACACAGCGCTTGGATCGCTGTTTGAGCTTCAGGGCAATTACAGTGAGGCCGTCAAAATGGATCAGACGGCCATCGCCATCAGGTCTGCCGATTATCAGGTTTGGGGAAATCTGGGAAGTGCGTATCTTTGGGGTGGCCAGCGCGGCGAATCGATGCAGGCGTACCACAAGGCCATCGAGTTAGCGGAGGCAGAACGCACGAAGTCTCCTGACAACACCAATCTGCTCGTGCAACTGGGCGATTACTATGCGTCCAGCGGGCAACCGGGAGCAAGCGAGGTGTTGCTCCGCAAGGCTCTGGCGCTGGCCCCGGATGATCCGGATGTCGAATATCGCGCCGGCGAGACGTACGAGATTCTCGGGCTGCGCTCGAAAGCCATCCCACTGATCGCGAGGGCTCTGGCACTGGGTTATCACTCGGTGGAGTTCCAGCGCAGTCCGGAGCTCAAATCCTTACGCGCCGATCCCACCTTTCAGACGGCGATGAGCCAGGCAAAAGCGGAAGCTGCGTTGGACAAATCCAGTAAATTGCAGTAACGTCTCGGCCATGGCAAATACCGCTATTACTATTTCCATGGAGAACGGTGTTCTCGTTCCCAGCCAGCCTTCGGTTCCGGCAGTTCAGGGGAACACGGTTACGTTTTCTGCTCCGAGTGACAGTGCGACGCTGTTCTTTTCCCCTGGAGCGGTTTCGATTCTTTCTCCGGCGCCATCGGGTCCGGTGTCGATTGCTTCGGGTGGTAAGACGACGTTCACCTTCACCTCCTCGAAGCCGGGCGCCTACAGCGTCTTCTTCGAGCCGAACGCGGCCACGCCGCCTCCCGGTTACCCGGTGCGACCCTCGAATCTCCTAATGCTGGAGATTGACACGAGCCATGTGGGCTTTGGCGGACCGGGAGACAGCCCGAAGGGCGGCGGTTAGCAGGGAGCGGTCCGCGTTCTCCTGCTACTGCAGATCCGCGATGCGGAGGCGCGCGGCGGGATCACCCAGGACTATATAGTTGCGCGCGTCGTCGCGGGCGATGGTGAGAGCGGTGCGGGCTGCGTCGTTGAGAGGCTGGGGCGCGTTCGGATCGGTCGTTACTGTACGCGCTTCGGACTCGATCAGCAGCGAGCACAGGTGGCTCCAGGTGTTGCTGAGACAGTCGGCGGCATAACCGGCGCAACGGCCGAACATCAAATAGGTGAGCGGATCGCGGACGGACTGGACCTGCGGTGTGCCGGTGACATCCTGAAACGCGTACGGAAAAGCCAGGTCAATGTGCGCGATGACGGCAAGCGTGCCGTGACTGAGCAGCGCCTGGGGCAGAGCTGCAATCAACGGAGCCGGCGCGACGGGAAGCTGCGCACCATTGGGGCCGAAGTAATAATTGTTATCGGCCGGACAGCCGCCGCTGTAACAGGCGAATAAGAAGGCCATGGTTCCCTGCAGTTTGGCGTCGGCCGGGATATCTTCCGCAGATATCAGATTATTCGGGCCGCCTGGCGTGCCGCGCACCCATTCCTGCGTAAAGAGCGAGCCCTGCATGCGGCGCTGGAGCGCGGGATCGGTGATCGCGTATTCGGCGCCGTGCGAGCCGGTGAAGAAAACGGCGGGCGGTCCGCCAGGAATGTTGCCGCGGAGGATGTCAATGAACTGCTGCTTGGTGGCTTGTTTAGCGGAAGCGCTGGTGAACGCGTCGAGGGTAAACTTCGCGTTGCCGCAGCCGAGCGGATGCTGAGCGTCAAGGAAATTGGGGCAGAGCGCGTCGGAGAGCATTCCGGTTGCGAGGTCGCCATCATTATGGGTGATCCATACGGCGGCGTTCTTGCGCTGGACAGGATGGAAGTCCGTGCTTTCGTACTGGACGACGGCCTGGGCGTAGCGGCCGTAGTCTTCGATGTCGTCGAAGGCGAGGCGACCGACAGCCCACTGCATCTTGAGCAGGTTCTGAAACTCGAACGGGATGCGGTCCGGCTGGCCGACGATCAGCACATAATAAGGAACGCCAGCGGTTGGATCGACCTGTGCGGTGAGCGAGACACCACGGTACTGGACCCAGTTGTCGGCGGTTTGGCCAGGGCCAACGCCGGAATCGGCGCCTTCGAATATCTTGAAGAGATTGTCGTCGGCAACCTGCTTATGGCGAAGGTCGATGAGTGGCTGGAGCTGCGCCTTGATGGCAGGATCAGCGTCAGAGGCGAAGAGAATGCACCAGCCGGTTTGGCTGAGGTCGTCGGGATTGCCGACGCTTGAATCCGTTGAGAGATGCGTGGAGTTGACAGCGCGCTGGTCCGCGCCAGGCAAGTCGCCGGTGAGGTGAGGCAGGCTTTCCGGCGGAAGCACGGGCGCTGGCGCGCCGGTTTCGGCTGTGACCAGCAACGGAATGGGCTGCGGTGGATTGGTGGACGAAGCGTTGGTTCTCATGACGACCTCTTTCGACGCATGGCGCGAGAATAAAGACGCGCACGACCGTAAAACAGTATGCGGCTGCGAGGCCCGCACTGCAATTGTGCCGTCCATTGTGGCCTATGGTAGCGTTTCACCATGCCGGTTTACCGCAAGACGGCCGTGGTGCAACTGGAGCTGCCCAGCGGCGCGATGGAGACGAGTTTGCCGCTGGCGACGGAACGGGAATTCGGGGTCCTGCTGACGATCGACGGCAAGACGTATCCAGCGCAGACCTTCCAGTCGCCGATCAACGACGAGCAGTGGCGGGATTTCATCCGGCAGCTGCGCGACTGCAATGTGAATCGCGATGTCAAGACGGGCTATCGCGGCGCGACTGCGATTCGGGCACTGGGGCGCATGTTGTATCAATCGCTGGCACAATTGAGCCCGGCGTTGCGAACGTTTCTGGACGAAGCCGCAACTGCGCGGCGGCTGGTGATCCAAACGACGCGGCCTGAGCTGCATCTTTTGCCGTGGGCAGGCATATATGACGAATCGGGACACCTGCTCGCAGCCGGCGATTTGTCGGTGGTGCAGGCGTGGGACGATTTCGAAGCGCTGCCAGTCGCGACTCGAGGTCAGTTGCAGCTGGTGAAGGTGGTTGGCCAGGATACGAATCAACGGACAGCGGCGGCGCTCCAGGGTTTGCAGCGGACTCCGGAAATCGTGCAGCAGGACGTGACGGATGCGTTCGAAGCGGGCAAGCCCGTCGATGCGGTCGATGTGCTGCATCTGGAAAAGCACGGCAATGCCGTGCAGGGTGAAACCGGCGATGTTGCTTCTGTGACACTGGGCACGACGTTCGCGCAGGCGAAGATCGCGCTTTTGTGGAGCTGCTATTCGGGCGCGGCAAATTCGTGGGGCACATCGCCGGCGCTGGCGCTGCACCGCAATGGCGCTGGGCTGGTGCTGTCGTTCCTGGCTGAGTTGCACAACGAGGACGCTGGCTCGATTGCCGAGGCATTCTACGCGGACGTTTTCGGGCCTTCGGCGAGCCGCGACCCGGAATCGGCGCTGGTACGGATTCGCTGCGTGAAGGCGACGACGGAATTCGCGTTTGCGAACTGGGCATCGATGACGGTGTATCTGCGCCGCCCGCTGGACCTGAGCGCGCTGCCGTTGAACGGACCGCGCGTTCCAGCAGCTGGTTGGCTGGGGGACACGGATGAGGCGCCTGCGAGCGGAACTGCCGGCGGAACCGACGCAGCCAGCGCACCGGATCCTTTCTGGGAAGCAGTTGCCACGCAAGTGCGCGATTTACAACCGGGCTCGATCACCGAGATCGACGCTTCGGCGATGACGTTTACGCAATTGCCTGCGTCAGCGTTTCGCGGCTGGCGCGGCAACGTGATCCGCATCGATGAATCGTCGGGCGCAATGCCTGACGATGCGACGCTGCACGAGCTGGGCCTGGCGACGGAAAATGCGCCGACGACAGACGCGGCCGATCGGCTGGTGTGGTTCTTCGAGCAGATCGAGCGGTACGGTTCGCCGCTGATCGTGTGGACGCATGCGGGTGAGCGGCACAAGGAGTTTCTGGAAACGGCGGCACCGAGCGCGACGCTGACCTTTCTGCTGCTGCACGGGCCGAAGCCGGAACAGCCAACGCTGATGGAACTGGTGGACGAGAACCGCATCGACGAAGCGCTGACGGCGTGCAGCGCGCTGCCGCAGGATTGCGGAGACGAACAGCTATATGCGGCATTCTTCGCGTGCGTCCGCGGCGAGCAGCCCGAGCGCGCGCTGCAGTTTGTGAGCCGCGTTCAGAGTCGACAGGAACGGCTGCTGTTGCTGGGCAATTACGTGAGCCGGAATCCTGGTGTCGCTCTCGATGACAGCGTGCTCCCGTCGATCGGTCCGTTGGCGCCGGGCGAAGTTCCCAGAGCGCCGGAAGATTTCTACTGGCTGGCGATGCACGCGCCGGAAAGCGAAGCAACACTGCGCGAGACAGGCCGCGCCAAGCACGAGATGGCCTACGCGCTGCAAGGCCGCGGACAGACGGAGAAAGCAGAGATGCTGCTGCGCGGCGCGCTGACGGACATCGAAGCCAGTGGACAGGACGCGAACCTGCAGCGCGATCTGCGCTGGTATTCCGGGTTGTCGACAACGCTGCGCGACTGGGCCGATCTGCTGGCCGATGAACCGGAACGTCTGGAAGAAGCGTCGCGGCTGCTGCAGCGGGCGAAGACGATTCAGGCCTTTCACGGGATGCGCGTAGCGCTGGCGTATGCGACGACGACGGAAGCGCGTTTGGCAAGAGCAGGATCACGGTATACCGAAGCCATCGATCTGGCTGTGGAAGCGGCGAACCGCTTTGTGAAATGCGACAACTGGCGCGGATGGTTCGAGGCGCTGAGCATCCTCTTCGATTGCCTGGCAGAGACGCGGCAAACGGCGCGCATGATCAGCCTGGCGAAGCTGGCCAACGAGAAACTCCAAATCTCGAACCTGCCCGAGAATCGGCGCGAAGAACGTCGCGAGGATCTGGCTTTTCAGCGGGCGCGCGCGCACTGGATTGCCGGCGAACTGGCCGAAGCGCGCGAAGAGCTGCAGGTACTGCGCGAGGCGCGACTCGCGAAGCAGAAGAAGCTGGATCCTGGCGTGGAAGCGCTTTATGAGTTTCTGAGCCTGTCGCCGCAAAAGCCAGCCGGTAGCCTGTAGCGGGTAGCCGTCCCCGGCCCATCACGCCAACGACGGGCGTGAAGGGACCCCGGCCCGGGCGCGCGAATCACGGGTCTCAAAATCGAGACCCGGCAGCCGGGTCTTTTCTTTCACGCAAGCTCAGGGCTCGACCACGCTCAGGGTGATGCTGGATGGATAGGTTGAGGAATGATGGACCTGGTTGTGCGCGACTACGCCCTGGGTTTCGTCGAAGTTGTTGCCGCCTGTGTTCAGGTTGCGATCAAAGCGGGGAAAGTCGCTGCTGCTGACCTCAATGCGAAGCTCGTGACCAGGGGGAAAGTAAATGCTGGTTTGGATGGGTTGGAAGGCGACCTTATATACTTTGCCTTTTTCCATCCACACCGGCGGCTTGTCGTAGCCCTCGCGATAGCGCGCGCGCTGGATGTTGTCGTCGATGTTGAAGGCGGTGCCGTCGGGGAAGACGTCGACGAACTTGAGGGTGAAGTCGGTATCTTTGGCGTCGCTGGAGACGTAGAGGCTGACGTCGATGGGGCCGCTGACTTCGAGGCCCTTGTCGAGAGGGCCGGTGGTGTAGACGAGGACGTCGTTGCGGGCTTCGATACTGCGCTGGTCGATGGCGCCGGGTTTGTAGTCAGAACCCATGCAGCAGAAACCGCCGCCGTGGGTGGGGACGGGATTCATGGGATCGTAGGTGAAGGCGTCAGGCGAGTCTTTGGGCGGCGCGGCGGGGGCGAGGGAACCGTCGCCGTCGAGCGAGTTGGCGCGGCCGGCGCTGGCGAGGTAGTAAGTCACGGGTTTGGTGTTAGCCGGCGGCCATACGTCGGAGGACTGCCACTTATTCAGGCCCATAGTGTAGTACTGCACTTTGGGCGTTTTGGCGAGGATGGTGTCGTCTTCGCCTTTGAGGAAACGGTCGAACCATGCCCAGGTGAGGGCGTCGTAGTCGAGACGCGCGTCGCCCATGTCGCGGTCGCCGACCATGCTGTGCTCGGTGGCGCGCTTGTAGCTGCAGTGCGGCATGGGCGCGATGATGGCGTACTGCTCGTTGGCGACGGCGGGGTCGGCGGTCCGACGGACGTGGTTGTAGGCGGCGAGGTTGGGGCCGACACTGACGTCGTACCAGGTCATGAACCAGAGGCCGGGGATATCGATGCGCATGTTGTCGTCCCACAGGCCGCCTTGGTACCAGGCGGCATCGTTGGGGGTGCGCTCGATCATGCCGGGCTGGCGTGAGGGTGTGGTGTCCGCATAGATGCCGTGCGGAGCGCCGAGGGTGGCGAGGATGTCTTTTTCAGGGAGGTGCGCGAGGGCTTTGGACCAGTCGACGGCGGGCGGGTGCGCGCCGAGATCCCACCACTTCGCGGCCGCCACGAGCGCCTGCTGCGAAGTGTTGGGTGGGAAGTTCGGCTTGGCGTCGTTGGTTTGGAGGCCGGAATCGTAGAGCCAGGTGACGAAGAGCATCTGCACGGCGCCACCGCGGAACCAGTTGCCCTGCTCATAGTAGGGTGCGACGCGGCCGACGCCGGCGCCGAAGCTTTCCGGGATGAAGGCGGCGAGGGCCTTGTTGCCGCGCGAGGCGACGTTGAGCTGCCATTCGGCGGTGGAAGAGCAGCCGATGAGGCCGACTTTGCCGGTGGTCCAGGGCTGGGCGCTCATCCAATCGAGCTCGTCATCGGAGTCGGTGAGCGGGGGGCCGAGGATGTCGTAATCGCCCTCGGAGAAGTAGCGGCCGCGCTCGTTCATCTCGATATAGATGTAGCCGCGCTTCACCGCATCGAGGGCGGCGGACATATCGCGAGGCGCGCCGAGGGCGACGTCCCAGTAATTGAAGTTATAGGGGGTGCGGACGAAGACGATGGGGTATTTCTTCGATTCGTCCCTGGGGCGGTAGATATCGGCCTGCATGCGTTTGCCGTCGCGCATGGGGATCATGACCTGTC
>JBAVUB010000352.1:0-8872 GCA_049696575.1 Acidobacteriaceae bacterium
GAACACGATGGTCGACCAGCTGAACCGATTCGCTGGGGAAGTCACCCGCGTCGCTCGCGAGGTTGGCACCGAAGGCAAGCTCGGCGGTCAGGCCAACGTGCCTGGTGTCGCTGGCACCTGGAAGGACCTCACCGACAACGTCAACTCCATGGCCTCGAACCTCACCGGCCAGGTCCGCAACATTGCCGAAGTGACGACGGCTGTAGCTCGCGGCGACCTTTCCCGCAAGATCACCGTGGACGTGAAGGGCGAAATTCTCGAGCTCAAGAACACCATTAATACGATGGTCGACCAGCTGAACGCCTTCGCCGGCGAGGTCACGCGTGTGGCCCGTGAAGTCGGCACCGAAGGCAAGCTTGGCGGCCAGGCGCTTGTGCCCGGCGTCGCCGGAACCTGGAAGGACCTCACTGACTCGGTCAATTTCATGGCCGGGAACCTCACTGGCCAGGTCCGCAACATCGCCGAAGTGGCCACCGCTGTCGCACGCGGCGACCTTTCCCGCAAGATCACCGTCGACGTGAAGGGCGAAATCCTCGAGCTCAAAGACACCATTAATACGATGGTCGACCAGCTCAACGCATTCGCCGGCGAAGTCACGCGCGTCGCCCGCGAAGTCGGCACCGACGGCAAACTCGGTGGCCAGGCCGTCGTGCCCGGAGTCGCCGGAACGTGGAAGGACCTCACGGACAACGTCAACTTCATGGCGTCGAACCTCACCGGTCAGGTCCGCAACATTGCCGAAGTGGCTACGGCTATCGCCAACGGCGACCTTTCCAGAAAAATCACCGTCGACGTTTCGGGCGAAATCCTTCGCCTCAAAGAGACCATCAACACGATGGTCGACCAGCTCAACCGCTTCGCCGGCGAGGTGACGCGCGTCGCTCGCGAGGTGGGCACCGAAGGGCGTCTTGGCGGTCAGGCCAACGTCCCTGGCGTGGCCGGAACCTGGAAGGACCTGACCGACTCAGTCAACTTCATGGCCGGAAACCTCACCGGACAGGTTCGCAATATCGCCGAAGTCACAACGGCCGTGGCTCGCGGCGACCTCTCTCGCAAGATCACCGTCGACGTGAAGGGCGAAATTCTCGAGCTCAAGAACACCATCAACACGATGGTCGACCAACTCAACGCTTTCGCCGCCGAAGTCACCCGCGTCGCTCGTGAAGTCGGCACCGAAGGCAAGCTCGGCGGCCAGGCCGAAGTGCCCGGCGTGGCCGGAACCTGGAAGGACCTTACCGACAACGTCAACTCCATGGCCTCGAACCTCACGGGCCAGGTCCGTAACATTGCGGAAGTGGCCACGGCTATCGCGAACGGCGACCTTTCCCGCAAGATCACCGTCGACGTCCGCGGCGAGATCCTGCAGCTGAAAGAAACGCTCAACACGATGGTCGAGCAGCTGCGCTCGTTCGCTGCCGAAGTCACCCGCGTCGCGCGCGAAGTCGGCTCCGAAGGCCGGCTCGGCGGTCAGGCCAACGTGCCTGGCGTCGCTGGAACCTGGAAGGACCTCACCGACTCAGTGAACGCCATGGCCGGCAACCTCACCGCGCAGGTCCGGAACATCGCCGAGGTCACCACCGCCGTGGCGCGCGGCGACTTGTCCCGCAAAATCGCTGTGGATGTCAAAGGCGAAATCCTCGAGCTCAAGAACACCATCAACACCATGGTCGATCAGCTCAACGCCTTCGCCGGCGAAGTCACACGCGTCGGCCGCGAGGTCGGCACCGAGGGCAGGCTGGGCGGACAGGCCAACGTTCCTGGCGTCGCCGGTATCTGGAAGGACCTCACCGACAACGTCAACGTGATGGCCTCCAACCTCACCGAGCAGGTTCGCGGCATCGTGAAAGTCGTCACGGCCGTGGCCAACGGCGACCTGAAACAGAAACTCACTGTCAACGCCAAGGGCGAAGTCGGCGCGCTGGCTGAAACCATCAACAGCATGACGGATACGCTGGCCACCTTCGCCGATCAGGTCACCACGGTAGCCCGCGAAGTCGGCGTCGAAGGCCGCCTTGGCGGTCAGGCCAACGTCCCAGGCGCTGCCGGAACCTGGAAGGACCTCACCGGCAACGTCAATCTCCTGGCGGACAACCTCACCAACCAGGTCCGCGCCATCGCTGAAGTCGCGACCGCCGTCACCAAGGGCGACCTCACCCGCTCCATTCAGGTGGAAGCCCGCGGCGAAGTGGCCGAGCTGAAGGACAACATCAACACGATGATTGATAACCTTCGCCTCACCACGGACCGCAACACCGAGCAGGACTGGCTCAAGACCAACCTCGCGCGCTTCACCGGCATGCTCCAGGGCCAGCGCGACCTGGCCACGGTCGGCCGCATGCTCCTCTCCGAACTCGTTCCCCTGGTCAACGCGCAGCAGGGCGTTATCTACCAGACTGAGAGCCACGCGGAGACCGAAGAGCTCAGCGGTCTGGTTCTGCTCTCCGCATTCGCCAACATCCACGACGGCTACCATCGCGAGGTCGGCGTCGGCGAGGGGCTCATCGGCCAGTGCGCCGCGGAGAAGCGCCGCATGCTCATCTCTGACATTCCTGGCACGGCCGTTCCCATCCGTTCCGGTCTCTTCGAAGCGATCCCGCGCAACGTGATCGTGCTGCCGGTGCTGTTCGAAGATCGCGTGAAAGCGGTCATCGAGCTGGCCAGCCTCTCGGCATTCACCGCCTCGCACCTGGCCTTCCTCGATCAGCTCACATCGTCGATCGGCATCGTGCTCAACTCCATCGAAGCCACGATGCAGACCGAAGCGCTGCTGAAGCAGTCGCAACAACTCGCCGGCGAGCTGCAGACGCAGCAGAAGGAACTGCAGCAGACCAACGAGCAGCTGGCGCAAAAAGCTCAGCAGCTGGCCGAACAGAACTCCGAAGTGGAACGCAAGAACCAGGAAATCGAGCAGGCTCGTCGCGCCCTCGAAGAGAAGGCCCGCGAGCTCGCGCTCACCTCCAAATACAAGTCAGAATTCCTGGCCAACATGTCCCACGAGCTGCGCACGCCGCTCAACTCGATCCTTGTGCTCGGCCAGCAGCTGGCGGAAAACCCCGACGGCAACCTCAGCGGTCGTCAGGTCGAATTCGCCCGCACCATCCACGGCGCGGGCACCGACCTGCTCAACCTCATCTCCGACATCCTCGACCTCTCCAAGATCGAATCCGGTACGGTCTCTGTCGAGCCCGAAGAACTCTTCTTCGGCAGCCTCCTTGAAGCTGTCTCGCGGCCATTCCGTCACGAGGCGGAAAACCGCAAGCTCTTTTTCGAGGTCAAGAGCGATCCGCGACTGGGCCGCTCGCTGGTCACCGATCCTCGCCGCCTGCAACAGGTGCTGAAGAACCTGCTCTCCAACGCCTTCAAGTTCACCGAACAGGGCGGCGTTCGCCTCACCGTCTCCAGCGCCGCATCCGGCTTCTCGAGCGACCATCCGATTCTCTCCGGAGCAGGCTCGGTGGTCGCCTTCGAAGTCTCCGATACCGGCATCGGGATCCCTGGGGAAAAACAGCGCATCATCTTCGAGGCCTTCCAGCAGGCCGATGCCGGCACGAGCCGCAAATACGGAGGCACCGGCCTTGGGCTCGCCATCAGCCGCGAACTGGCCAGCCTGCTCGGCGGCGAAATCCAGCTGCGCAGCACACCCGGCAAAGGCAGCACCTTCACCTTGTACGTCCCGCAAACCTACGTCGGTCCCGCCGCCTCGCCGCAGCCGGAGAAGCGCGGCGCCTCATCGTTCACCGCGCCGGTCTTCCTGGCCAATCCCGTCGTGGCGGAACAGGTCGCAGCGATCGAAGACGACCGCGAGAGTCTTGTGGAAGGAGACACCGTTTTGATGATCGTCGAAGATGACCCGCACTACGCCCGGGTGATCGCCGATCTCTCCCACGACAGGGGATTCAAGGTCCTGAGCGCGATGACCGGCGCGGAAGCGCTGGCCCTGGCGCGGGAATACAATCCGTCCGCTATTTCGCTCGACGTGTTCCTGCCCGACATGCTCGGGTGGACTGTCCTCAACCACCTCAAGCAGGATTCGCGTACCCGCCACATTCCCGTGCAGATGCTCACCCTCGACGATGATCAGCGCCACGGGCTTTCGCGGGGCGCTTTCGCCTTCGTCACCAAGCCCACGTCGACAGAGGGGCTGGAAGCCGCGCTGACCCGCATCCACGACTTCTCCATGCCGCGCCGCAAGCGCCTGCTGGTGATCGAAGACAATCCCGCGGAACAGCTGAGCATCCGCGAGCTGCTCTGGCACGACGACATCGACATCGACGTCGTCGACTCCGGCACGGCTGCCCTCGAGAAGCTTGAGGAATCCGGCTACGACTGTGCGGTTCTCGATCTCCGCCTGCCCGACATGAGCGGCTTCGAAGTGCTCGATCAACTGCGCGACCACGAGCGGCTGAAGGATCTGCCCGTGGTCGTCTTCACCGGCCGCGAACTGAGCGCGGAAGAAGACTCCCGCCTGCACATGCTGGCGCGCAGCGTGGTGGTGAAAGACGTCGAGTCGCCGGAGCGGCTGCTCGACGAGACGGCGCTGTTCCTGCATCGGGTGGTCGCCGACCTGCCCGCGGACAAGCAACGCATGCTTGATCGCCTCCACCAGTCCGACGAAGCCCTCTTCGGCCGCAAGGTGCTGATCGTGGACGACGACGTTCGCAACATCTTCGCGCTGAGCAGTGTTCTGGAACGCCGCGGCATGACGGTGCTGACCGCGGGCACCGGACGCGAAGCCATCGCCACCATTGAATCTACGTCCGATCTGGCCATCGTTCTGATGGACATCATGATGCCGGAGATGGACGGCTACGAAACGATGCAGGTCATTCGCCAGAACGCTTCGCTGCGGAGGCTGCCGATCATCGCCCTCACCGCCAAAGCGATGAAGGGCGACCGCGAGAAATGCCTTGAAGCGGGTGCCTCGGAATACCTTGCCAAGCCGGTCAACACGGAGCAGTTGCTGTCCGCGCTGCGCATGTGGCTACATCGCTGAGGAGGAGAACGCCGGGCTCGGAGAAACGATGACAGCGGAAGAGAAAGTCAACATCCTGATGGTGGACGACCAGCCCGCCAAGCTCCTGAGCTACGAGGTGATCCTCGCGGAGCTGGGCGAGAATCTGATCAAGGCCGCGTCCGCCAGGGAGGCTCTGGACATCCTCCTCAGGAACGACATCGCCGTCGTGCTGATGGACGTGAGCATGCCGGAGCTCGACGGCTTCGAACTCGCGGATATGATCCGCGAGCATCCGCGGTTCGGCAAGACCGCGATCATCTTCATCTCCGGCGTGCACCTGACCGACGCCGACAAGATTAATGGCTATCGGCGCGGCGCCGTGGATTACATCTCGGTTCCCATCATCCCTGAGGTTCTGCGCGCCAAGATCGGGGTGTTCGTCGAGCTCCATCGCAAGACGCGCCAGCTTACCCGGCTCAACGCCGACCTCGAGCGGCGCGTGGCCGAGCGCACCGAAGAGCTGCGCCAGAGCGAGGCCCATCACCGCGAGCGCGCCGAACTGCTGGAGCTGGCCACGGAAGCCATCATCGTGCGCGACTTCAGCGGCGGCATCCGCTTCTGGAACTCCGGCGCCGAAGCCCTGTATGGATGGCGCAGCGACGAAGTCCTGGGCGGCAACCTGCACCAGCTGCTGCGCACCATCTTTCCTGTCTCAAAGGAGGAAGCGGAAGCTGAACTCCATACCAAGCGATCCTGGCAAGGCAATCTCGTCCAGCGCGCCCGTGACGGCCGCGAGATCGTCGTCTCCACGCGCAAGGTCGTCAACCGCGAAGGCGACGCTGTGCTCGAGATTCAGCGCGACATCACGTCGCAAATCCAGGCCGAAGAAGCGCTCCGCCAGGCGGAAAAACTCGCCGCGATGGGCCGCGTCGCCGGCATCATCGCGCACGAGATCAACAACCCACTGGAGGCGATCACCAACGCCTTCTACCTGCTCCGCAACCACCCGTCTCTCGATGACCAGGCTCGCTACTACGCCAGCCTCGCCGAACAGGAACTGCAGCGCGCCTCCCACATTACCCACCAGACCCTCAGCTTCTATCGCGAATCGCGGCAACCCATCGCCATCTCTGTGCCCGACCTGATCGACAATGTGGTGGATCTGCAGCAGCGCCCCATTCTGGCCAGCCGCATCGACCTGGAGAAGAAGTACTACGCCACCGGGATCGTCCACGGTTTCCCCGGCGAGCTGCGCCAGGTCTTCCTTAACCTCATCAGCAACGCGATCCAGGCGATGCCTGCCGGCGGCCGCCTTCGTCTCCGCGTCATGGAAAGCACCGACTTCAAGACTCAACGCCGCGGCATCGTCGTTTCCGTTGTCGACACCGGCAACGGTATCCGCCGCGAAGACGCACGCCGCCTTTTCCAGCCCTTCTTCACCACGAAGTCCGCCAAGGGCACCGGGCTCGGCCTGTGGATCAGCAAAGGCATCGTGCAGAAGTATGAAGGCACGATCGGCTTCCGCAGCCTGCACTCCGGTCAGGGATCCTGCACCTGCTTCCGCGTATTCCTGCCGCTCGCCGGCGAAATGGCCGTCGGCGACACGGCGAAAGACTCCGACCTCTCCGCCGCTCCCATCCGGGCGATCGCGTAGTTGGCTCCAGCGCGCAGCGTCCCAAAAGCCAAAAAAAAGGGCACCCGGTCAACACAATCCGTGTGCCCCTGGTTGCGCCCGCTTGCGGAAAGAGAGCAGCAAGTTCTCACAGAGTCGCACGCCTGTGCATGTGCCGGAAATCCCACCCCCTCGCTACACCCTGAACCAAGGGTAGTCACACTCCGGCTGTGAAGGTAATCGCATACGTCGGGGGCGCTCATCGTGAAAGACGGAAGCGTTGATGGGCGCCGCAGGAATGTGCGGGATGAGTGGCCAGATTCGCGGGTTATTGATGGTGGTGACCCCGGGAAGACTCGAACTTCCGACACGCAGTTTAGGAAACTGCTGCTCTATCCACCTGAGCTACGGGGCCACAGTCGCAATGCCAGTGATGGTCCCAGTTTACAGCGATGGAAACGCGGCGGGCACGTCTGACCCCTAAAGCGGGTCCCGCCAAGACCTCTAAAGCGGAGTGCTCCGGCGATTACCTGTGCTACAAAGTTTTATGCCTCGTCCGATGCCTCGTTCGCTTCAGTCTCAGCTTGGCCAGCGCGTCATCCCTCTGCTCGCCGTCGCTCTTGCCGCGTCCGCCGTCTTCGCCGCCGCGCCGCCGACGGATCAGTCTGGCGAACCCAGCGGCGCCCTGAAGAGTATCGCGGAGCGCACCGCGTCTATGCGGCACATGCCGGGCTTGCTTCCGCTCGACTGGGATGCCAAATCCGGCAAGCTCTACGTCGAAGTTTCCCTCACTGCGAACGCCGATCACACCCGTTCGGCCGAATACCTGTTCACCCATTCCCTGCCTTACGGTATGGGGTCCAATGACGTCGGCCTCGACCGCGGCCAGATCTCGCGCGGCGCCCTGGTCTACTTCGAGCGCTCCGGGCCGAAGCTCCTTCTCGTCCAGCCCAATGAGGCGTTCCGCTCCTCCTCCGACGATCCCGCCACACAGGCCGTCGTCCGCCAGTCCTTCCCTGACTCCGTCCTCGCCGGCTTCACCATCGATGCCGAGAGTCCCGACGGCGCCGTGCTCGTCGATGCAACGTCTTTCTTCCTGTCCGACGTCCATCACGTCGCCGAAGCCCTTGCCCGAACTGGGCAGGGCGCCTGGCATGTCGACCTTGCCCGCTCGGTCATCGCGCTCGACCATACCAAAGCTTTTCCGGAAAACACCGAGGTGGAGGCCGAGCTGACCTTCGTTCCCCGCGACGAAGCTACCGCGCATTCCGCCAAATTCGTCGCCGAGGTCGCGCCCGATCCAGGCGCCATGACCGTCCGCGAGCTTCAGTCCTTCGTCGAGCTCCCGCCGCCTGGCTTTGAGCCGCGCCGCTTCTCGCCGCGCGCAGGCTACTTCCCCATGATCTGGCGCGACTACGACACGCCTCTCGGCGAGCCGCTTGCGCAGCAGTTCATCATCCGCCATCGCCTCATCAAAAAAGATCCCAGCTGCACCCGCGCCTGCGAAGCCGTCACGCCCCTGCAGTATTACGTCGATCGCGGCGCGCCGCCTCTCATCCGCGAGGCTCTGGTCGAGGGCGCCAGCTGGTGGGATCAGGCCTTTCAGGCCGCCGGCTGGGCTCCCGGCACCTTTCGCGTCGACCTCCTCCCTGAGGACGCGGACCCCATGGACATCCGCTACAACATCATCCAGTGGGTCGATCGCTACACCCGTGGATGGAGCTACGGCGCGGCCGTCGTGGATCCGCGCGACGGCGAAATCATCAAGGGCAACGTGACGCTCGGGAGCCTCCGCGGCCGCCAGGATTACCTGATCGCCCAGGCGCTCCTTGCTCCGTACGACGAGAGCGAACCCGCGCCCGATGCCGCCCATGATCCCGCGCTGCAGATGGTTCTCCAGCGCATCCGCCAGCTCGCCGCCCACGAAACCGGCCACACTCTGGGCCTCGCCCACAACTTCGCCGCCAGCAGCTTCCCCCACCCCCTCGATCAAACCGTCTCTGTGATGGACTACCCGCACCCGTGGGTGACCCTGAGCCCCAACAAATCGACGGGAAAACTCATGCGACCCGGTAGCCCCGACCTCGCGCACGCCTACCCCGCCGGCATCGGCATCTGGGATAAGGTCACGATCGACTACGGCTACCGTGAATTCGACCGCGACGGCCAACCCGCGGAAGATCCCGCCGCCCTCAACAAAATCCTTTCCGACTCTGAGAAGACCGGCCTCATCTACATCACCGACGAGGATGCCCGCCCCCTCGGCTCCGCCCACCCGCACGCGCATCTGTGGGATAACGGGGCCG